>CADCUY010000352.1 GCA_902806005.1 uncultured Quadrisphaera sp.
CCCGCACCCTGCTGGGGCGGCTCGAGGCGCGCGCGGCGCTCGCCGCCGTCCGCCGCGCCGCGGCCGAGCGCGACCGCGACCACGCCCACGAGGAGCTGCGCGCCGCCCGGGCCGACGAGCAGGCCCTGGCCGCCGAGGCCGCGCTGCTCGCCGACACCGACCACCGCACCGACCTCGCCCGGGCCGAGGTGGCCCTGCGGCTGGAGGCCGCTCGCGCCCGCGCGCTGGAGGAGCTGGGCACCGACCCCGACGCGCTGGTCGACGAGCTCGGGCCGCACCGGCCGGTGCCCGCGCCCGGTCCCCGAGGCGGGGGTGCCCGGGACGACGGTGCCGGCTTCGACGGTGCCGACGGCGACGCGCCAGCCCCCGGGCGCCCGTACGTGCGCGCCGAGCAGGAGGAGCGGCTGCGCCGCGCCGAGCGCGACCTCGCCCGCCTGGGCCGGGTGAACCCGCTGGCGCTCGAGGAGTTCGCCGCGCTGGAGGAGCGCTCGGCCTTCCTCGCCGACCAGCTCGACGACCTGCGCCGCACCCGCGCCGACCTGCTCGACATCGTCGCGGAGGTCGACGCCCGGGTCGAGCAGGTCTTCGCCGAGGCCTACGCCGACGTGGCCCGCGCCTTCACCGGCGTCTTCGCCCGGCTCTTCCCCGGCGGCGAGGGCCGGCTGGTGCTCACCGACCCCGGCTCGCTGCTGACCACCGGCATCGAGGTGGAGGCCCGGCCCGCCGGCAAGCGGGTCAAGCGGCTCAGCCTGCTCTCCGGCGGGGAGCGCTCGCTGGCCGCCGTCGCGCTGCTGATCGCCGTCTTCACCGCCCGGCCCAGCCCGTTCTACGTGCTCGACGAGGTCGAGGCGGCCCTGGACGACGCCAACCTGCGGCGCCTGCTCGGCGTGCTGGAGGAGCTGCGCACCACCAGCCAGCTGCTCGTGGTGACGCACCAGGAGCGCACGATGACGATCGCCGACGCCCTGTACGGGGTCGCCATGCGGGGCGACGGGGTCTCCACCGTGGTCAGCCAGCGGCTGCGCCAGGAGGAGCGCGGCGCCGTCGTCGACCTCACCGCGCCGGCCCTCGAGCCGGCTCCCGGAGCCGCCCGGGAGCCCGCCGCGGCCGGTGGCTGACCGGGGACGGTCTGCGAGGATCCAGCGGTGGAGTTCATCGAGCTGGTCATCGGCGCGGCGGTGCTCGTCGGCCTCGCTGCCGTCGCCCTCGTCGCCGGTCTGGTGCGCCGGGGCGGCCGCTCCCGCACGCGGACCCTGCCGCCGCGCCCCACCGCGCGCGAGGACCGCGCCGACCGCCTCCCGGGGGTCGGCGACGACGCCGAGGTCCCCCGCGACAGCGCCACCCGCACCATCGAGGACGTCACCGCCGGCGGCGGCCTCGACCTGCTGGAGCCGCCCCCGCCGCCGACCCCCGTCGTCGACCGCCCCGCCTCGGCGGCTGGGCGGCTGGTGCGGCTGCGCGAGCGGCTCGCCCGCTCCAACACCACCCTCGGCCGGGGCCTGCTGGCGCTGCTCTCGCGCGACACCGTCGACGAGGAGACGTGGGAGGAGGTCGAGGACACCCTGCTGATGGCCGACCTCGGCGTCGGGCCCACGCAGGAGCTGGTGACCGCGCTGCGCCAGCGGGTCGGCGTGCTCGGCGCCCGCACCCCCGACGCGGTGCGCGCGGTGCTGCGCGAGCAGCTGGTGGCCGCGGTCGACCCGTCGATGGACCGCTCGCTCCGCGTCGGCCCGCACCTGGACGGCGCCGGCCTCGACGGCGCCGGCGCCGGGCGCCCGGCCGTGGTGCTCGTCGTCGGCGTCAACGGCACCGGCAAGACCACGACCGCCGGCAAGCTCGCCCGCCTGCTCGTCGCCGACGACAAGGACGTCGTCCTGGCCGCCGCCGACACCTTCCGCGCCGCCGCCGCCGAGCAGCTCACCACCTGGGGCGACCGGGTGGGGGTGCCCACCATCCGCTCCGACAAGGAGGGCGCCGACCCGGCGTCGGTGGCCTTCGAGGGCGTCAAGGCCGCGGCCGCGCTCGAGGCCGACGTGCTCATCATCGACACCGCCGGGCGGCTGCAGACCAAGACCGGCCTGATGGACGAGCTGGGCAAGCTCAAGCGCGTCGCCGAACGGGCCATGGGCACCGGCGCCGACGGTGCGCCGCACACCGTCGACGAGGTGCTGCTCGTCCTCGACGCCACCACCGGCCAGAACGGGCTGCGCCAGGCGAAGGTCTTCTCCGAGGTCGTGGCCGTCACCGGCATCGTGCTGACCAAGCTCGACGGCACCGCCAAGGGCGGCATCGTCGTCGCCGTGCAGCGCGAGCTCGGGGTGCCGGTGAAGCTCGTGGGCCTCGGCGAGGGCGTCGACGACCTCGCGCCGTTCGAGCCGGAGGCCTTCGTCGACGCTCTCCTGGCCTGACAGGGGGGCCGCAGGAGGCCCGCGTCACACGATGTTCACAGACGGCGCCCCGCCGACACCGAGCGGTAACACGTCCGCGCGACAGGGGAAACACGGCGCCGCCAGGGTCCGGTCTTGCAGCGCCACCCGTGCGCTGCGCCGCGACCTCCCGGTCGACCGGCATCGCAGGCCTGACGGCCTCGACCCCGCAGGAGACAGCCGATGGACACCGGCGCCACCGCCTGGGTCCTCACCAGCGCCTCGCTCGTGCTGCTGATGACGCCCGGTCTCGCGCTCTTCTACGGCGGCATGGTCCGTGCGAAGAGCGTCCTGAACATGTTGATGATGAGCTTCGGGGCCGCCGCGCTGGTCGGCGTCCTGTGGGTCATGTACGGCTACTCGATCGCCTTCGGCGACGACATGGGCGCGGGCCTGCTGGGCAACCCCGCCCAGTACCTGGGCCTCGCCGGGCTGATGGAGGACACCACCACCGAGGCCGGCGGCCTGCCCGCCATGGCCTTCGTCGGCTTCCAGGCGGTCTTCGCCATCCTCACCGTCGCCCTGATCTCCGGCGCGGTCGCCGACCGGATGAAGTTCAGCAGCTGGATGCTCTTCGCCGGGCTGTGGGCGACGCTGGTCTACTTCCCCGTCGCGCACTGGGTCTTCGACTTCTCCAACGACAGCGGTCACGTCGGCGGCTGGATCGCCAACAACCTCGGGGCGATCGACTTCGCGGGCGGCACCGCGGTGCACATCAACGCCGGCGTCGCGGCCCTGGTGCTGGCGCTGATCGTCGGCAAGCGGCGCGGGTTCGGGCGCGAGCCGATGCGCCCGCACAACCTGCCGACGGTCATGCTCGGCGCCGGCCTGCTGTGGTTCGGCTGGTTCGGCTTCAACGCCGGCTCGGCCCTGGGTGCGAACAACACCGCCTCGGTGGCGTGGGTGAACACGCTCGTCGCCACCTGCGCCGCCATCCTCGGCTGGCTGCTGGTCGAGCGCTTCCGCGACGGCCACGCCACCTCGCTCGGCGGTGCCTCCGGCGCCGTCGCCGGTCTGGTGGCCATCACCCCGGCCTGCGGGGCCCTGAGCCCGTTCGGCTCGATCGTCCTCGGCGCGGTGGCCGGCGTCCTGTGCGCCCTCGCCGTCGGCCTGAAGTACCGCTTCGGCTACGACGACTCGCTCGACGTCGTCGGCGTCCACCTCGTCGGCGGGCTCGTCGGCACCATCGGCGTCGGCTTCCTCGCGACGTCCAACGCCCCGGCCGGCGTCGACGGGCTGTTCTTCGGCGGCGGCTTCGCCTCGCTCGGTGACCAGGTCATCGCCGCGCTGGCCGTGATGGTCTACTCCGCAGTGGTCACCGCGGTCATCGCCCTGGTCATCAAGGCGGTCATGGGCCTGCGGGTCTCCGACGAGGACGAGGCGAGCGGCATCGACCAGTCCCAGCACGCCGAGGCGGGCTACGACTTCGTCACCCTCGGTGGCGGCGGCTCTGCCGCCCGCCAGTCCGGGGCCGAGGCGCGGGCCCCGCACCTCGACGTCCGCAGCGAGCGCACCAGCGAGGGGGTCGGGGCGTGAAGCTCGTCACCGCCATCATCAAGCCGCACAAGCTCGACGACGTCAAAGCCGCGCTGGAGGCGTTCGGCATCCAGGGGATGACGGTCTCCGAGGCCTCCGGCTACGGCCGGCAGCGCGGGCACACCGAGGTCTACCGGGGCGCCGAGTACACGGTCGACCTGGTGCCGAAGGTGCGGCTGGAGATCCTCGTCGACGACCTCGACGCGACCTCCGTGGTCGACGTCGTGGTCAAGAGCGCCACCACCGGTCGCATCGGCGACGGCAAGGTGTGGACGACGCCGGTGGACGACGTGGTGCGCGTGCGCACCGCCGAGCACGGCGCCGACGCGCTCTGAGAGACGTGCCGACCCGAGGGCGAGCCGCCCGCGGCGAGGGGGCGGACGGGCCGGACCAGCCGGCCCGACCCCGCGACCTGCGCCGCGAGCGGCTCGCCCTCGCCGTCCGCTCGGGCCTCGACGACCCCGCCGCGGGCTCGGCGCGGCGCGAGCGGCTGGCCGGCCTCCTCGACGACTGGCTGCTCGGGGTGTGGAACGCCGCGACCGGTGCGGACGCCGCCCCCGGCACCGACCCGGCGCTCGGGAGCCCCGGTGACGCCTCCGGGCCCGCCAGCCGGCACCCGGGCTCCCGAGTGCCGCCCGAGACGACCGCGGGTGTGGCGCTCGCGGCCGTCGGCAGCCACGCCCGGCGCACCGCGGGGCCGGCGAGCGACCTCGACCTGGTGCTCCTGCACGACGGCCGCACCCACCCCGCCCCGTGGGTGGCGGGCCTCGCCGACCGGCTCTGGTACCCCGTGTGGGACTCGGGCCTGCGCCTCGACCACTCCGTGCGCTCCCTCGCCCAGTGCCGCGAGGTCGCCCGCGCCGACCTGTCGGCCGCGATCGGGATGCTCGACCTGCGACCGGTCGCCGGCGACGCCTCCGTGGTGCTCCAGGCCCGCGAGGTGCTGCGCGCCGACTGGCGCCGCGACGCCCGCTCCCGCCTGCCGCAGCTGATGGACGAGGCCGCCGAGCGCGGCCGGGCCCGCGGCGACCTGGCCTACCTGCTCGAGGGCGACCTCAAGGAGTCGCGCGGCGGGCTGCGCGACGTCGTCGTGCTCGGCGCCGTGGTGGCCAGCTGGGTGGCCGACGTGCCCCACGGCCCGGTCGACCGCGCCGCGGCGCGCCTGCTCGACGTCCGCGACGCCCTCCAGGCGGTCACCGGGCGCGCCAGCGACCGGCTGCTGCTCGAGGAGCAGGACGCCGTGGCCGCCGCCCTCGGGCTGCCCGACGCCGACGCCCTGCTCGCCGACGTCTCCGGCGCCGCACGCGCCGTCACCTCCGCCCTGGACCGCACCGGGCGCCGCGCCCGCGGGGCGATCGCCTCGCGCCGGGGCCTGCGCCGCCGCCGTCCCACCCTGCGCCCGCTGGGCCCCGACCTGGTCGAGCACGAGGGCGAGCTCTGGCTCGGCGGTCAGGCCCGTCCCGTCGCCGACCCGACCCTGGCCCTGCGCGCCGGGGCCACCGCCGCCCGCTCCGGCATCCCGCTCTCCCCGGTCACCGCGGAGCACCTCGCGGCGGCGATGCAGGGGGCCGGCGCCCGGCTGCCCGACCCGTGGCCGCAGCAGGCGCGCGACGCGCTGCTCGACCTGCTCGGCTCCGGCCCCGCGCAGGTGCCGGTCTGGGAGGCCTTCGACCAGGCCGGGCTGATCACCGAGTGGTTCCCGGAGTGGGCCGCGGTGCGCAACCGCCCGCAGCGCACCGTGGTGCACCGCCACACCGTCGACCGCCACCTGGTCGAGACCGCCGTGGAGTGCGCCCCGCTGCTCAGCGCCGTCTCCCGCCCCGACCTGCTGCTGGTGACCGCGCTGCTGCACGACGTCGGCAAGGTCGACGGCTCGCACGACCACAGCGCCACGGGCGCCCCGCTCGCCGAGGCGGCGGCCGCGCGGATCGGGCTGGACGCCGCCGACGTCGCCCTGGTCGGTCGCCTGGTGCGCGAGCACCTG
>CADCUY010000353.1 GCA_902806005.1 uncultured Quadrisphaera sp.
CCGGCCAAGGGCCGGGCGACCGGCGGCGTGCGCTGCCACCGGCTGCTGCGGGGCGAGACCCACCTGGCGCGGGCCTGGGTCGGGACGGGCCCGGCGGTGGCCTGCGCGGCCGACGGCACGCCGGTGGACCTGCCGGCCCCCGACCCGCGCCGCGACGGCTAGGGCACCCCGGTGGTCGGGGCGCTGGCGGCGATCGGTGGTGCCCCAGCCTGACGGTGAGAAGTCGGCCTGACCCGTGGGCGCGGGGCCCTGACCGTCCCGCTCGTGGTGCGACGGACCTGACGGTGAGCGCCCGGCTGACCCGTGGGGCGCGGGGCCCTGACCGTCCTGCCCGTGGTGCGACGGACCTGACGGCGGGGCGCCCGGCTGACCCGTGGCGCGCCAGGCCCTGACCGTCCTGCCCGTGGTGCGACATGCCTGACGGCGGGGACCGACTCAGCGGGACCTGCGTGGCCCCTCGTCCACGAGCTCGGCGAGGCGGCCGAGGGACCGTGGCCCCGATGGACCCTCGTGATGGCCGCGGGGGTGATCTGGGGAGCGCCGCGGCGGCGCTGGCCGCCTTCCCGCGTGCCGACCTCGACGAGCACCACGACGCCCACCTGCGGGCGTGGCAGCGCAGGGTCATCAGGACCCTGCTGCACCCCGTCCTCTGCACCTCGTCCTCGATGAGGCGTGCGGCCGTGGCTCGGACGTCGTCCTCGAACCTTCCCGCCGGCGCAGCCCTCGAGGACCCCTCGGGCCCCATGGGGGCTCGCACGGTCGTGCCGCGCGAGCCCCGCGTGTCGAGGCCGGCAGCGGTCGAGTCACCCGGTGTCGCGCTCCGCAGGCGCCCAGCTCAGGCGGGCCCGCCAGTCGTCCACCACCCGGTCGAGGTCGCGCTTCCACGGCGGCGCCTGGCTGAGCTCGCGCACCGGCGACCCGCCCCCGCGGCGGCGGGCCCGGGAGGGCTCGGTCCACACCACCCGGTCACCCTCGAGGCGCGCCCCCCACCCGTGGCGGTGCACGGTCAGGTGCGCCGGGGTGCACAGCAGCACACCCGTGCGCTCCGCCGTCCTCCCACCGCGGCTGAACGGCACCACGTGGTGCACCTGGCACCACTCGGCGGGCCGGCCGCAGGCGTGGGGGAACGTGCAGCCGCGGTCGCGGGCGACGATCGCGGCGCGGATGCGCTCGGGGAAGGCGTAGACCGTGCGCCCGACGTCCAGCGGAGCGCCGTCGGCGCCGACCAGCACCGGGACGAGGTCGGCGTCGCAGGTCAGGGCCTCCAGGGTCGCCGGCGGCAGCGGGCGCCCCCCGTAGCGGTCGCCGCACCCGGGCACGGTCAGCTCGCCGGGCGCGGCCCCGTGCACCCAGGGGTCGGCCAGGGTGCGCGCCTCGACGGTCACGGTGACCCGCGGGCGGGTCCGCGTGGTGCCGGGCAGGGTGTCGAGGTAGGTGTCGGCGACCTGCACGGGCGCCTCGGCCCGCCGCTGGCGGGCGGTGCGGCGATCGCGCGCGCCGTCGGACGCGGCCGGCAGCGGCGCGGACGC
>CADCUY010000354.1 GCA_902806005.1 uncultured Quadrisphaera sp.
GTGGTCCGGGAGGTCGCGCTGGCCCAGGGCGTGCACGCCACCTTCATGCCCAAGCCGTTCACCGACCTGGCCGGCTCGGCGATGCACACCCACCTGTCGCTGTTCGAGGGCGACCGCAACGCCTTCCACGACCCGTCGGACCCGCTGAAGCTGTCGACCACCGGCAAGCAGTTCATCGCGGGCCTGCTCACCCACGCCCGCGAGGTCACCGCGGTCACCAACCAGACGGTGAACTCCTACCGCCGCCTGCTGGCCGGCACCGAGGCCCCGACCGCCGCCACCTGGGGCCGGGCGAACCGGTCGGCGCTGGTGCGGGTGCCCTCCTACAAGCCGAGCAAGGCCAACTCGGCGCGGGTCGAGGTGCGCTCGCCGGACTCCGCGTGCAACCCCTACCTCACCTACGCGGTGCTGCTGGCCGCCGGGCTGCGCGGCATCGAGAAGGGCTACGAGCTCCCGCCCGAGGCCGAGGACGACGTCTGGTCGCTCACCGACACCGAGCGCCGCGCCGCCGGGTACGAGGACCTCCCGGTGTCGCTCGGCGAGGCGCTGAACGCGATGGAGAGCAGCGAGCTGGTCGCCGAGACCCTCGGCGAGCACGTGTTCGAGTTCTTCCTGCGCAACAAGCGCGAGGAGTTCGACTCCTACCGGCGCAACGTCACCCCCTTCGAGCTGCGCCGCTACCTGCCCGGCCTCTGACCGCCCCCCCTCCGCCACCCGCGCCACTCAGCTGCGCCCCGGTCAGCGTTGATCAGGGGGGTGCACCGAAGTCGGTCCTCCCGCACCAGCGCTGGCGCGGGAGGCCAGCACATCGCGCACCCCCCTGATCAACGCTGAGACAGCCGGCCCCGCGACGACGGCGTGTCCGGGCCGGGGGTCCCCGCGGCTAACCTGCTCCCGTGGCCCGCCTGCTCGTCGTCGTCCCGTCCGAGACCGACCCGCCCGCCCGGCTGGGCGGGTGGCTGAGCGACGCCGGCCTGGAGCTGGACGAACGGCACCTCGGCGCCGGCGACGAGCTGCCCGCCGACCTCACCGGTCACGACGGGCTGCTGGTGCTCGGCGGCCCGCAGTCGTCGCTGGACAGCGCGGAGACCTCCCCGGAGCTGGTGGGGGTGCGGCACCTGCTCGCCCAGGCCGTGGCCGCCGACGTGCCCACGCTGGCGATCTGCCTCGGCGCGCAGCTGCTGGCCCAGGTCGGCGGCGGCAACACGCGGGTCGGGGTGGCGGGCCCCGAGGTCGGTGCGACGCTGGTCGCCAAGCGCGACGCCGCCGACGCCGACCGGGTCTTCGGGCCGCTGCCGCTCTCCCCGGACGTCGTCCAGTGGCACCACGACGAGATCAGCGACCTGCCGCCCGGCGCGACCCTGCTGGCCAGCAACCCGGTGTACCCGAACCAGGCGTACCGGGTGGGGCAGCGGGTGTACGGCCTGCAGTTCCACATCGAGACCGACGAGGCGATGGTGCGCGCCTGGGCCGAGAGCGACCCGGTGGGCGTGGCGTCCAGCCCCTACGACCTCGAGACCGTGTGCGCC
>CADCUY010000355.1 GCA_902806005.1 uncultured Quadrisphaera sp.
AGCGCGAAGGCCGGGGCGACCGCCGCACCGGTGGCCCGGGCGAGCCGCCCGCCGGGCGGGTGCGCGGGCGGAGGCACGCTCAGAGCGGCATGCCGCCGGTCACGGCCAGCACCTCGGCCGTGACGTAGCTGGCCTCCTGCGAGGCGAAGAACACGTACGCCGGTGCGAGCTCCGCGGGCTGGCCGACGCGGCCCATCGGCGTCTCCTGGCCGAAGGTGGCCACCCTCTCCTCGGGCATCGTCGCCGGGATCAGCGGGGTCCAGATGGGTCCCGGGGCGACGGCGTTGACCCGGATCCCCTTCTCGGCCAGCGCCTGCCCGAGGCCCTTGGTGAAGTTGACGATGCCGGCCTTGGTCATCGCGTAGTCGAGCAGCTCCGGCGACGGCGAGGTCGACTGGATCGAGCAGGTGTTGATGATGCTCGACCCGGGCTGCAGGTGCGGCAGCGCCCCCTTGGAGAGCCAGAACATCGCGTACAGGTTCGTCTTCAGCACCCGGTCGAACTGCTCGGTGGTGATGTCGGCGAGGCCGCCGGGCTGCGCCATCTGGTACGCCGCGTTGTTGACCAGCACGTCGATGCCGCCGAGCTCGCGCACCGCGGTCTCGACCACCCGCTGGCACTCCTGCTCCTCGCGCAGGTCGCACGGCACGCTGACGCCGCGGCGCCCGGCCTCCTCGACCAGGCGCACCGTCCGGTCGGCGTCGTCCTGCTCGGACGCCAGGTGGGCGATGAGCACGTCGGCGCCCTCGCGGGCGAAGGCGATGGCCACCGCGCGACCGATGCCCGAGTCGCCGCCGGTGATCACGGCGCGCTTGCCCTCGAGCCGGCCGGAGCCGCGGTAGGAGGTCTCGCCGTGGTCGGGCTCGTCGCCCATGTCGGCCGTGCGGCCCGGGTGCGTCAGCCGCTCGCCCTCGGAGTCCGGCTGGGCGAACTGCTGCGTCGGGTCCTGCGGCTGGGTCTGGTCCTCGGGCACGGGGTCCTCCACGGAGCGGGCGGCGCTGGTCGTGCGTGGGCTACCCCGCCCGGTGATCGCTACACCGGCGGCGGTGGGGCGGCGCCGCGCCCCGCCGTCGCGCGGGCCCGCGGTGGGCACCGCACCTCTCGAGGGGCTACAGGTCGAGGCGGCGGGTGATGGTCACCACCGTGCCCTCCGCGGTGGGCACGACCTCCACCTCGCCGCCGGCCGACATCAGCGCGGCGCCGCGGCCGCGGTCCATGCTCGGCCGGCGCTCGCGCCACCGCCCGTGGTCGCGCACCTCGATGCTGGCCCGCCACGGGTCCGCGGCGACCCGCGCCCGCACCCGCACCTCGGGGCGCGTGGGCGCCACGGCGTGCTCGACGGCGTTGTTGACCGCCTCCGAGGCGGCGAGCAGCAGCGCGAAGACCGCGTCCTCGTCCAGGCCCGCGCCGCGCAGGACCGCCCGCAGCGCGCGGCGCATGCGCCCGGCCGACTCCAGGACGGCGGGCAGCACCAGTTCCTCGTCGACCTCGTGCAGCGGCGCCCGGTGCCGGGCGGGCGGCGCGGGG
>CADCUY010000356.1 GCA_902806005.1 uncultured Quadrisphaera sp.
CAGCCCGTGCGGCCGCCCGGGCAGCCTGGTGACCGTCACCGTGACCCACGCCGTGCCGCTGCCGGGCGGCGCGGCGGTGCTGGACGCCGCCCTGCCGCTGAGCGTGCCGGTGACGGGGACCTCCGCCGCGGTGGTCGGCGACTTCGTCCCGCGGCCCGCGGTGGCGAGGGCCCCGTGAGGGGTGACGACGGGCGGATCACCCTGCTCGTGCTGGGCTACTTCCTCGTGGTCGCCGTGCTGCTCGGCGTCGTCACCGGCATCGCCGCGGTGCAGACCGAGCGCCAGCGCCTGTTCGCCGTGGCCGACGCCGCCGCGCTGGACGCCGCCGACGCCCTCGCCGCGGACGCGTACTTCACCGGAGGGCTCCCCGCCGGACCGGTGCGGGTGCCGCTGACCGACGCCTCGGTGCGCGCCGGTGCCGAGCAGCACCTGGCCGAGGTCGGCGCTGGTTCGCGGTTCGACCGGTTCGCGCTGGTCTCGGCCGGCACCGCGGACGGGGTCACCGCCGAGGTGGTGCTGACCGCGGTGGCGACCCCGCCGATGGTCCCGCGGGCGGTCAACGCCTGGACCGGCGGCGTGCCGATCACCGTCACCGCCCGCGCCCGGGCGGCGACCGGATGAGCCTGCACCGCGGGTGGCGCCGCCACCGGCGTCCCTCGAGCACGGGAAGGGTGTGACCGTCGTGGTCCTCGGGATGGCGATGACGACGATGTTCCTCTGGGGCTTCAACGCCGCGGTCCTCGCGGTGGTCGTGGTGGCCCTGGCGAGGAGCGGGATCCGCGGGCGGTTCGCCGGCGTCGTCGTCGTGGCGGTGCTGCTGGCCGCGGTGGTCAACGTCGCCGTGGCGCGCGACCTGGGTGCCCAGGAGGAGAGGTGGGAGCAGTTCAACGACGAGCTCGACGAGGAGACGGCTCCCGCTGGGTGAGCCGGGCGACCCTTCCGCCGGCTCGACGCGGTTCCCGTCCCGGCGCACCGGAGGAGCGACCGTCCCGAGATCGTGGGCGGACGCGGCGCCCGGCCGCGATGCTGCGGGGATGTCGCTGAACCTCCCGCCCGGCGAGCCACCCGCCGGACCGTGGACGGCGGTCACCACCACCGACCTGCTCGGCCTGCTGCGCCCGACCGTCCCCCTCCCCTCCGGGCGCCCGCTGGTCGTGGCCGTGGACGGGCGCGGCGCCAGCGGGAAGTCGACCCTCGCCGACCGCCTCCACGCCGCGGTGGCCGCGTCGACGGTGGTGCACACCGACGACGTCGCCTGGAACCACGCCTTCTTCGACTGGGCCGACCTGCTCGCCGACGGCGTGCTCGAGCCGGCGCGGCGCGGCGAGCCGGTCTCCTACCGCCCCCCGGCGTGGGACCGCCACGGCCGGGCCGGCGCGGTCGAGGTCCCCGCCGGCCTGGACCTGCTGGTCGTCGAGGGCGTCGGCGCCGGCCGGCGCGAGCTGGCGCACCTGCTCGACGCCGTGGTCTGGGTGCAGTCGGACTTCGGGGAGGCCGAGCGCCGGGGCCTCGAGCGCGACATCGCC
>CADCUY010000357.1 GCA_902806005.1 uncultured Quadrisphaera sp.
CTGCAGGCCCTGCGCCGGGCCGGCAACTGGGTGCCCGTGCTGCTGCTCTCGGCCAAGGACGGCGAGCACGACCAGGCCGACGGGCTCGACCTCGGTGCCGACGACTACCTGGTCAAGCCCTTCTCCTACGTGGTGCTGCTGGCGCGGCTGCGGGCGATGCTCCGGCGGGGGGCGAGCCCGCGCCCGGCGGTGCTCGCCGTCGGCGACCTCACCCTCGACCCCGCCGCGCGCACCGTCGCGCGCGGCGGCACCGCGATCGAGCTGACCGCCCGCGAGTTCTCCCTGCTCGAGCTGCTGATGCGCCGCCAGGGCCAGGTGGTCTCCAAGGTCGAGATCATCGACCACGTCTGGGAGACCCCCGGCGCCTCCGACCTCAACGTGGTGGAGGTCTACGTCGGCTACCTGCGCCGCAAGGTCGACGCCCCGTTCGGGCGACGCAGCATCGTGACGGTGCGCGGCTCCGGCTACCGGCTGGTCGCCGACGATGGCTGAGCCGCTCGGCGGGCCCGCGCCGGCTGACTCCCACCAGCGTGCGCGCCCGGCTCACCCTGGCCGCCACGGCGGCGCTCGGCGCGGCCCTGGTGGTGGCCGCGGTGGTGGTGCTCGTGCTGGTGCGCGCCTCCCTGGTCGGTGCGCTCGACGACGCGGCGGACATGCGCGCGGCCGAGGTCGTGGCCCTGGCCGGGGCGAGGGGCCTGCCCGACCCGCTGCCGGGCACCGGTGGCGTGGTGCAGGTGCTCGACGCCGAGGAGCGCGTGCTGGCCTCCTCGGCCGTCGGCGACCGCCTCGCACCGCTGGTGGGCCCCGCTGCCGTCGCGGACGTGCGCCAGGGGCGGCCGGTGCTGCTCGACGGCGCCCGCCTCGGCTCGTCCGAGCGGTTCCGCGTGGTCGGGCGGCCGGTGGGAGCCGGCGCCGGGCCGGCCAGCGGTGGCACGGTGCTGGTGGCCACCTCGCTGTCCGACGTCGAGCGCGCCGTCGGGGTGCTGCGCGGGGTGGCCCTGCTCGGGGTGCCCGCGCTGCTGGCCGTCGTGGCCCTGCTCGCCTGGCGGGTCACCGGCTCGGCGCTGGCGCCCGTGGAGTCGCTGCGGCGCGGCGCCGAGGAGCTCGTCGCCTCCCCCGCCCCGGGCGGGGCGGCGCGGACGCTGCCCGTGCCGGGCTCCCGCGACGAGGTGGCCCGCCTCGCGACCACCCTCAACGACGTCCTCGCCCGCCTGCACGGCGCCGGCGAGCGCCAGCGGCTGTTCGTCGGCGACGCCGCGCACGAGCTGCGCAGCCCGCTCGGCAGCCTGCGCACCCAGCTGGAGGTGGCGCTGGCGCACCCGCGGGCGCAGCGCTGGCCCGAGGTGGCCGCCGACTGCCTCGCCGACGTCGAGCGGATGGGCGTGCTGGTCGAGGACCTGCTCGTCCTCGCCCGCCTGGACGAGCCCGCCGGCGGCCGCCAGCTCGTCGACCTCGGGGCCCTGGCCGCGGAGGTGGTCGGCGAGCGCGCCTGGCCGGTGCCAGTGCGGGTGGCGGCCGAGCC
>CADCUY010000358.1 GCA_902806005.1 uncultured Quadrisphaera sp.
CAGGTCGGCGTCCAGCGCGGCCAGCAGCGGCTCCGCCAGAGCCGTGCCGGGCGGGCGGGCGCTCACCCGTCGGCCCGGTGCCGGGCGCTGGCGCGGCTGACCGTGCCCTCGATCAGCCCGTACGGGCGGTCGGTGGCGTTGAAGACCGTGCCGGGGTTGTCCATCCCGAACGCGGAGAGGTCGACCAGCAGGTGGTGGCGGTTGGGGAGCACCAGGCTGACGGACTCGACCTGCTCGTGGGCGTCGAGCACCGCGGCGGCCATCGCGTGCAGGGTCTGCTGCAGGGCGAGGGAGTGCAGGTCGGCGAAGGCGGTGACGAGCGCGTCGCGGACCCCGGCGAACAGCGCGCCGTGGTCCCACCCCGAGGGGCCGTCGAGGGGCACCGCGCCGTCCGCGCAGGTCCAGGTGGCGGTCACCGAGGTGGCGAGCACCCGGTCGGTGGTCTCGGGCAGGGTGGTGAAGCGGTCGGTGGCGAAGCCGTGGTACTCGGAGCCGGTCGACTTCAGCAGCACGAGGTCGCGCAGCCCGCCCTGCAGGGTGCCGCCGTCGCGGCGCAGGACCAGCCGCGCGGTGCGCACCAGGCCGCCGTCGCGGGCGAAGGCGTGGTCGTGGTCGCCGATCCGCTGCCACGGGTGCTCCTCGACCGCGACCTCCGCGGTGGTCGCCGCGGCGGCCGCGTCGAGCAGGTGCCGCCCCAGCAGCAGCGCGAAGTCCTCGGGCTCGCCGATGCCGTGCTCGCGCGCCAGGCCGTAGACGGCGTTCTTCTGGCTGTCGGTGGGCAGCACGGCGCTGTTGTCGCCCGCGGTGTAGGCGCCGGCGAAGCCGCCGCGCAGCGCCGAGGAGACGGTGAGGTCGCGCAGGACGTGCCGCGGGGCGCGGCGGTCGACGGCCACCACCCGGGTCTCGGCCTTGCCGTAGCGGTCGAAGACGAGCTCGTGGGGCCCCTCGGGCGCGCTCGCGCTCCCGGGGTCGGCGGTGCTGGTCACGACGGTCAGCTCCCTCGGTAGGTGGTGTAGCCGAACGGCGAGAGCAGCACCGGCACGTGCAGGCGGGCGGCGGGCTCGGGCACGGCGAGGGCGACGACGACCTCGGCGAAGAAGGGCTCCTGGCCGTGCGCGGCCTGGTAGCGGGCGGTGTCGAGGACCAGCCGGTGGGTCCCCGCGGGCACCTGGCCCGCCAGCAGGACGGCGCGCCCGTCGTCGTCGGTGGTCGCCGAGCCGATCTCGGCTCCGGCGCCGTCGAGGAGCCGGACGGCGATGCCCGCCCCCGGTACCCCGCGGGCGGTGTCGAGGACGTGGGTGGACAGGCTCACGCGCCACCGTCCTTCTCCTGGTCGGGACCGCCCAGGAGGGCCCGCAGCCGCAGCAGCGCGATCTCCCGCAGCTGGTCGCCGGCGACCGCGACCTCGGTGGCGGGGTCGTTGCCGAGCCGCTCCTCGAGCAGGGCGAGCACCTCGTGCGCGCTGCGCCCCGCGGCCCGGACGAGGAAGACGTGCCCGAAGCGGGCCTCGTAGGCGGCGTTCTGGGCGAGCAGGGCGGCGGCCGTGGTCTCGTCGGTGGCGAGGGCGGCCTGCTCGCGGCGGCTGGACCGCGCGGCAGCGGCGTCGCCCGTGGGGGTCTCGCCGATCCTCGGGTGGGCGTGCAGCGCGGCGAGGACCTCCTCGGGCGCCAGCGCCCGCGCCGCCGCGTCGGCGGCTGCGAGCAGGGCGTCGGCGCTGGCGTAGGGGCGACCGGCCAGGACCGCCTCCACCCACGCCGGGGCGTCGAGGCAGGCGGCCAGCTCGGCGCCCGCGACGGCGGGGTCGCCGGTGCTCAGCCGCTCCAGCGCCGTGGCCGCGGGGGCCGGGGTCGTCGCCGCGTCGTCCATCCCGCGGACGCTACCGGCGGCCGCCGACACTGCGGGGGTCGAGCACCGAGACCGGCGTCAGGGGGCCTCGTGCTGGCGCAGGTCCTCGAGCCGCACGACGTCCAGGGCGCGCTGGTGGCAGCCGGCGAGCACGACGGGCGGGGCGACGCCGTCGAGCAGCGCCTCCTGCCAGCGGGACGCGCACAGGCACCAGCGGTCGCCGGGCACCAGACCGGGGAAGGACGGCCCGGGACGGGTGAGGTCGTTCCCGCGCGAGGCGGAGTAGCGCAGGAACCGCTCGTCGACCACGGCGCACACGGTGTGCGAGCCGGTGTCGTCCGGGCCGGTCTCGCAGCAGCCGCTGCGGGTCCACCCGGTCATCGGGTCGGTGCCGCAGGCCACCAGGTCGCCGCCGAGCACGTTGAGGGCCACGGCCCCTTCCTACCCGCCGTGGCGGTCGCCCGCTCGGGCGGAGCGGGTCAGCACGGCTCCTGGAGCACCAGGGCGCGGCGGCCGTCGGGCAGGTGGAACAGGAGGAAGTCGCCCGCGACGTCGCAGTCCCTCCCCTGCCGGGCCCGCCAGGCGGAGGCCCGGGCGCCGCGCTCGGCCGCGGGCACCCACTGCACCGCTGCGCCGTCGCCCCAGTGCCCGAGCACGACGTCGGGCCGGCCGAGCCACGGCCGGGCGGCCCTGCTCGTCAGGCGCCGACCGGCGCCGAGCTCGCTGCCGTCCGGCGCCAGGGGCACCACCACGACCCCCGGGTCGCGAGGCTCACCGCTCGCCTGCAGCGCCCGCAGCACCTCGGCGACGGTGCTGCCCGACCTCCGGGTCCCCACGCCCACCATCATGGTCCAGCGGGCCGGTCGGCGTCCCGCCCCGCCGACCGGGGGAACAGGGGCGCCGCGGGCCGGGTTCGCACCAGACGTGCTGGACGACGCGACCCTGGCCTTCGCCGCCCGGGTCTTCGACCTGGCCCGCGACGGCGACGCCGGTCAGCTGGCGGACCTGCTCGACGGCGGGCTGCCCGTCGACCTCACCAACGCCGCCGGCGACACCCTGCTCGTCCTCGCCGCGTACCACGCCCACCCGGTCGTGGTGGAGCTGCTGCTGACCCGCGGCGCCGACGTCTCGCGGGTGAACGACCGGGGTCAGACGGCCCTGGCCGCCGCCGTGTTCCGCCAGTGCGAGCCCGCGGTGCGCGCCCTGCTCGCGGCCGGCGCGGACCCGGCCACCGGGTCGCCGTCCGCGGTGGAGACCGCCCGCTTCTTCGACCTGCCGGCGATGAGCGCCCTGCTGGAGGACCAGGGCTGACGC
Source organism: uncultured Quadrisphaera sp. (assembly GCA_902806005.1). Classification (GTDB taxonomy): domain Bacteria; phylum Actinomycetota; class Actinomycetes; order Actinomycetales; family Quadrisphaeraceae; genus CADCUY01. The sequence continues at coordinate 3,160 of CADCUY010000358.1, forward strand.
CGCGCGACCGGCTGACCACCCGGTGTGCTCCGATGGGAGCCCCCGCAGGACCGACCCGAGGAGACCCATGACCGCCCGACCCGACGAGCGCCCCGTGCTGACCAACCGCCAGGGACACCCGGTCTACGACAACCAGAACTCGCGCACCGTGGGCGCCCGCGGCCCCGCGACGCTGGAGAACTACCAGTTCCTCGAGAAGATCAGCCACTTCGACCGCGAGCGCATCCCCGAGCGCGTCGTCCACGCGCGCGGCGCCGTCGCCTACGGCTACTTCGAGGCCACCGGCACGTGGGGCGACGAGCCGATCGCCCGCTACACCCGCGCGAAGCTCTTCGCCGAGCCGGGCAAGCGCACCGACGTCGCGATCCGCTTCTCCTCCGTGATCGGGGGGCGCGACTCCTCCGAGGCGGCGCGCGACCCCCGCGGCTTCGCCGTGAAGTTCTACACCGAGGACGGCAACTGGGACCTGGTCGGCAACGACCTGGCGGTGTTCTTCGTCCGCGACGCGATCAAGTTCCCCGACGTCATCCACTCGCTCAAGCCCGACCCGGTGACCTTCCGCCAGGAGCCGGCCCGGATCTTCGACTTCATGTCGCAGACCCCGGAGTCGATGCACATGCTGGTCAACCTCTTCAGCCCCCGCGGGATCCCGGCCGACTACCGGCACCTGCAGGGCTTCGGCGTCAACACCTACAAGTGGGTCAACGCCGCCGGGGAGACCAAGCTGGTCAAGTACCACTGGCTGCCGGCCCAGGGCGTGCGCTCGATGACGGAGGCGGACGCCGCCGTCGTCCAGGGCGGCGACCTCGGGCACGCCTCGAAGGACCTGCGCGAGGCCATCGAGCGCGGCGACTTCCCCGAGTGGGAGCTGCGCGTGCAGCTGATGGACGACCACGACCACCCCGAGCTCGACTACGACCCGCTGGACGACACCAAGGTGTGGCCGGAGAACGAGTTCCCCGCGAAGGTCGTGGGGAAGATGGTGCTGAACGCCAACGTCCGCAACGTCTTCGCCGAGAACGAGCAGATCGCCTTCGGCACGGGCGTGCTGGTGGACGGTCTGGACTTCTCCGACGACAAGATGCTCGTCGGGCGGACGTTCTCCTACTCCGACGCCCAGCGCTACCGGGTCGGCCCGAACTACCTGCAGCTGCCGGTCAACCAGCCGAAGGCCGCGGTGCGCACGAACCAGCGCGACGGGCAGATGGCCTACGTGAACGACGACGGGGTCGACCCGCACGTCAACTACGAGCCGTCGACCTCCGCCGGGGCGCTGGTCGAGGACACCTACCCCACCCACGACGTCCAGGGCCCCGCGATCACCGGGCAGCTGACCCGGGCGCGGCTGCCGCGCACCGACGACTACACCCAGGCCGGCCAGCGGTTCCTGCTGATGGAGCCGTGGGAGCAGGACGACCTGGTGGCCAACCTCGTCGACGGGATCGGGCAGGCCACCCGGCAGGTGCAGGAGCGGATGGTCTGGCACCTCCTGATGTGCGAGGACTCCCTCGGCCTGCGGGTCGGCGAGGGCCTGGGCATCGGGCCGGACGACGTGCGGCACCTCGAGCCGCTGGCCACCCAGCGCCTCACGCCCGCGGAGCTCGAGCGGGTGCAGGACCTGGGCAAGAACGGGCCCCGTGACGTCGACGGGCTGCAGATGACGCACGTGACGCCGAACGAGCGCGTGGTGCTGGTGCGCTGAGCCCCGCGCCGCACAGGGCCCGGGTCCCGGCCCGGGCCCTGTGCGGCCTCACGCCAGCGGTGCCACCAGGGCCGAGCGGCCCTCGTCCCACGCGGCCATCACGTGCTCGGAGAGCCTCTCGTCGAGGAGGTTGGTCGCCTGGACGCCGAACACCACGTCGGCCGCCATCGTCGGGTCGGCGGCCACCAGCGGCGCGATGATCCCGTGGCGCACGATCTGCTCGTGCACCGCGTCGGCCTCGACGTGCTCGGCGTAGAACCCCACCGTCGCCGGGCCGCACCCCAGCCGCTGGGCCGCGCGGACGAGGCGGTCGGACCCGGGTGAGGACGTCAGCTCGACGACGGCGAACTGGCCGACGAGGGCGCCGCGCAGCGACCGGTGGAGCCCGCACAGCGACATGAGGTTCACCTCGGCCAGCACCGGCGCGGGCGCCGCGTCGAGGTAGCGGCCGTAGGCGTCGGAGAGGTCGAGCTCGCGCATCATGTCGGCGAACAGCTGGGCGTGCATGCGGTCGCCGCGCCCGGCGCCGTACTCGTCGTGCTCCACCGAGACCAGCGCCGCCTTCGCGGCGCCGTCGAGGCGCGGGATCACCCACGCCTGGGGGTCGGCCTCCTTCAGGTGGTAGATCGAGCGCAGGGCGATGTACTCGCGCAGCTGCCACAGCTCGCCGCGCCGGCGCAGGTGGTGCGAGACGCCCGCGGCGTCCACGTGCTCGACCAGCAGCGCGCTGATCTCGGCGTCGAGGTCGTCGCCGCCGGCGACGTCGCGGCGCAGGGCGGCGGTGAAGGCGGCCTCGAGGTCGCGGCGCAGGGCGAGGAGCGAGGGGTCCCACTCCAGGTCGGCGTCGACGCCGGCGAAGCCGCGGTAGTGCAGCTCGTAGCAGACGTACAGCGCCAGCTGCAGGTCGTCGCCGTAGGGGTCGGCGGCCGCCAGGTCGGCGGTGAGCGCGCCGCCGGGCGGCAGCGGGGCGCCCGCGAGCGCGGCCAGGACGGTCTCGGAGAGCGGCCCGCGCGCCCGGGGCAGCGCGGGGGCGGCGGGCGC
>CADCUY010000359.1 GCA_902806005.1 uncultured Quadrisphaera sp.
GCACCCGCAGCGCGGCGGCGGCGCGCACCAGCACCAGCTCGGCGTAGGAGCCGGGAGCGTCGTGCCACGCCACCCGGTCGCCGACGGCGAGGGCGGGGCCGGGGGCGGCAGCGGGGTCGGGCGGTCCGAGCGCCACGACCCGTCCGGCGCCCTCGCCGCCGGGCACGTGGGGGAGCGGGGTGGGGTAGACCCCCGAGCGGCGGTAGGTGTCGATGAAGTTGACGCCCGCGGCCGCCACCTCCACGAGCAGCTGCCCGGGGCCGGGCACGGGGTCGGGCAGGTCGGCCGGCTCGAGGACGTCGGGGCCGCCGGTCCGCCCCACCTGGATCGCGCGCACCGGCCCATCCAACCGGACGCCCTGGCGCACCCGACGCCTACACTGATAACGGAAGCCTGCGCAACCATCCCCCCTCGCCCTAGGCTGCACGGGAGTCCCCCCTGCTGGAAGGAGCGGTCGTTGCACCTGCACGCCGTCCGCGCGCACGCCTCGTCCGAGCCGCTGCCCCGCGAGGAGCAGCTGGCGTGGCGGCTGGCGGTGCTGGCCGCCGACCCCGTCGAGGTCGAGCCCGAGGTCGCCGAGATGATCGGCAACCGGATCATCGACAACGCCGCCGTCGCGGTGGCCGCGCTGGGCCGCCCGCCCGTCGTCGCCGCCCGGGCCCAGGCCCTCGCGCACCCCACGGGGCGCTCCGCGGTGGTCGGCCTGCCCGCCGAGCGCACGGTCTCCCCGGAGTGGGCGGCGTGGGCCAACGGCGTCGCGGTGCGCGAGCTCGACTTCCACGACACCTTCCTCGCCGCCGAGTACTCCCACCCGGGCGACAACATCCCGCCGGTGCTGGCCGTGGCGCAGCACGCGGGCCTCGGCGGGCGCGAGCTGGTGCGGGGGCTCGCCACCGCCTACGAGGTGCAGGTCGACCTGGTGCGCTCGATCTGCCTGCACGAGCACCGCATCGACCACGTCGCGCACCTGGGGCCCTCGGCCGCCGCGGGCCTGGGCACCGCGCTGGGCCTGGCCCCGGAGGTGGTCTTCCACGCGATCGGGCAGGCGCTGCACACCACGACGGCCACCCGCCAGTCGCGCAAGGGCGAGATCTCCACGTGGAAGGCGTACGCGCCGGCGTTCGCCGGCAAGGCCGCGGTCGAGGCCGTCGACCGGGCGATGCGCGGGCAGACCTCGCCGACGCCGGTCTACGAGGGCGAGGACGGGGTGATCGCCCGGCTGCTCTCCGGGTTCGGGCACACCTACCAGGTGCCCCTGCCGGAGCCGGGGGAGCCCAAGCGCGGCATCCTCGACACGTACACCAAGGAGCACTCCGCGGAGTACCAGGCGCAGGCCGTCATCGACCTCGCGCGCCGGCTGCGCCCCCGGGTCGGCGACACCGCACGGGTCGCCAGCGTGGTGCTGCACACCAGCCACCACACCCACCACGTGATCGGCACCGGCGCGAACGACCCGCAGAAGTCCGACCCGGGCGCGACCCGCGAGACCCTCGACCACTCGATCACCTACATCGCGGCGGTGGCCCTGCAGGACGGGGCCTGGCACCACGAGCGCTCCTACGCCCCCGAGCGCGCCGCCCGCCCCGACACCACGGCCCTGTGGAGGAAGGTGACCACGGTGGAGGACCCGGAGTGGACGCGCCGGTACCACGCGGTCGACCCCGCCGAGAAGGCGTTCGGCGCCCGCATGGTGGTCACCCTGGACGACGGCACCGTCGTCGAGGACGCCCTCGCCGTGGCCGACGCCCACCCGCTCGGGGCGCGGCCCTTCGGGCGCCCGCAGTACCGGGAGAAGTTCGCCGCCCTCGCCGAGGGCGTGGTGCCCGAGCACGAGCAGCGGCGGTTCCTGCGCGCGGTCGACCAGCTGGTCGAGCTGCCGGCCGGCCAGCTGCACCGGCTGTCGGTGACGGTGCCCGACGAGGCGCTGGGGGCGCCCGACGTCGTCGCCGCGAGCGCGGGGGGGATCTTCTGATGCTGGGCTCGACGGTGACCGCGACGGCGAAGCGGGCCGCGTTCCGCGCGGGCCTGGCGTCGGGGCGCCTGCAGCGGCTGCCGGGGGCGTTCTCCCCGCTGGTCGCGAAGGCGGTGGCCGAGGCCGGGTTCGAGGGGGTCTACGTCTCGGGCGCGGCGCTCTCGGCCGACCTGGGGCTGCCCGACGTGGGGCTGACCACCCTGACCGAGGTGGCCGGCCGCGGCGGGGCGATCGCCCGGGCCACGGACCTGCCGACGCTGGTCGACGCCGACACCGGGTTCGGGGAGCCGCTGAACGCGGCGCGCACCACCCGGGTGCTGGAGGAGGCCGGGGTGGCGGGGATGCACCTGGAGGACCAGGAGAACCCCAAGCGGTGCGGGCACCTGGACCACAAGACCGTGGTCCCGGTGGCGGTGATGCGGGCGCGGGTGGCTGCAGCGGTCGCGGCGCGCACCGACCCGGGCTTCGTGGTGTGCGCGCGCACCGACGCCCGCGCGGTCGAGGGCCTGGACGCGGCGGTCGAGCGGGCGAAGGCCTACGTCGACGCCGGCGCCGACATGATCTTCGCGGAGGCGCTGACCGGCGAGGCGGAGTACGCGGCCTTCCGCGCCGCGGTGGACGTGCCGCTGCTGGCCAACATGACCGAGTTCGGCAAGTCGCCGCTGCTGAGCACCCGCGCCCTGGCGGACGCGGGGGTGGACGTGGTCATCTACCCCGTGACCACGCTGCGGCTCGCGATGGGCGCCGTGGAGGCGGGGCTGGCCTCGATCGCCGAGGCCGGCACGCAGGAGCAGCTGGTGCCGGCGATGCAGACCCGGGCCCGGCTGTACGAGCTGGTCGACTACGCCGGGTACAGCCGGTTCGACGCGGACGTCTTCGACTCCACCCTGGGGGGTTCGGATGCCTGGAGCTGAAGTGCACAAGGGCCTGGCGGGAGTGGTCGTCGACACCACCGCGATCTCGGAGGTGGTGCCGGAGACGAACTCGCTGACCTACCGGGGCCACCCCGTCCAGGAGCTGGCCGCGCGGTGCAGCATCGAGGCCGTCGCGCACCTGCTCTGGCACGGCGAGCTGCCGGACGAGGGGGAGCTGGCCGCGTTCGAGGCCCGCGAGCGCGCCCAGCGGGCGTTGCCGCCGTCGCTGGTCGCGGTGCTCGAGCAGCTGCCGGTCACCTGCCACCCGATGGACGTGCTGCGCACCGCGGTCAGCGTGCTCGGCGCGCAGGACCCCGCCGAGGGCGACCTGTCGCGCGAGCACGTGCTGGCCGCCTCGGAGGCGCTGTTCGCGGTGCTGCCGACGGTGGTGGCCGCCGACGCCCGCCGCCGCCGGGGGCTGCCCCCGATCGCCCCGGACCCGGGCCTGGGGTACGTGGAGAACTTCTTCGCGATGGCCACGGGCGCGGTGCCCGAGCCGGTGGTGCTGCGCGCCTTCGAGGTCTCCCTGGTGCTCTACGCCGAGCACTCCTTCAACGCCTCGACGTTCACCGCACGGGTGATCGCCTCGACCCTGGCCGACGTGCACTCCGCGGTCACCGGGGCGGTCGGGGCGCTGCGCGGCCCGCTGCACGGCGGGGCCAACGAGGCCGTGATGGCGATGATGCTCGAGGTCGGCGATCCCGAGCGGGCCGCCGACTGGCTGCGCGAGGCCCTCGCGGCCAAGCGGAAGGTCATGGGCTTCGGGCACCGGGTCTACAAGGGCGGCGACTCCCGGGTGCCCACGATGAAGGCGGCCCTGGTCGACCTCGCCGGGGCGGTCGACGGCGGGCCGCGGTGGCTGGCGATGTACGACGAGCTCGAGCGGGTGATGGTCGAGGAGAAGGGCATCCACCCCAACCTCGACTTCCCGACCGGGCCCGCGTACCACCTGATGGGCTTCGCGACGGAGATGTTCACCCCGTTCTTCGTGCTCAGCCGCGTGGTCGGGTGGACGGCGCACGTGATGGAGCAGCTGGCGGCCAACGCCCTGATCCGCCCGCTGAGCCTCTACACCGGCCCGGCGCAGCGCCCGGTCCCGGAGTCGTACCGCCTGCGGGGCTGAGCCGGCGGGAGGCTCACAGCCGCGGGTCGACCGGCTCGGACTCCAGCGCCAGCACCGCGAACACCGCCTCGTGCACCCGCCACAGCGGCTCGCCCGCGACGGCCCGCTCCAGCGCCTCGACGCCGAGCGCGTGCTCGCGGGCGGCGAGCGAGCGCTTGAGCCCCAGGTGCCGCTCGCGCAGCCGCGCGAGGTTCGCCGGCTCGGTGTGGTCGGGGCCGTAGACCAGGCGCAGGTACTCGCGGCCCCTCACCTTGAGCCCCGGCTGGGGCAGGCCGCGGCCGGTGGCGACGACGCCGCCGAAGGGCTTGACCACCATCCCCTCGCCGCCCGCTCCCGTCAGCTCCTCCCACCACCGCACCCCGGCCTCGACCGAGCCCGCATCGCCGGTCTCCACCGCCAGGCGCCGGGTGGGGCGCACCAGCTGCGGGTCGGCCGCGACGAGCCGGTCGGCGAGCGCCAGGTGCCACCCGTGGTCGGCGTCGTCGAAGGTGCGGCCCTCGGTGGCGAGCAGCTGGAACGGGGCCAGCTGCACGCCGTCGAGCCCCCGGGTGGGCCACACGTACCGCCGGTAGGCCTCGGTGAAGGCTGCGGCGTTTCCCGACCGCGCGCTCGTGCGGGCGAGCAGCGCACCGACGTCCTGGCCCCGGGCCGAGGCCGCCCGGAGCACCGCCTCGGCCGCGGGCAGCGCGGCGCCGGCCACGGCCCCGACCGCGGCGTACTGCTCGCGGACGAGATCCTCCGCCTTGGCGCTCCACGGCAGCAGCTCGGCGTCGAGCAGGAGCCAGCCGGTGTCCAGCTCCTCCCACAGGCCCGCGCCGGCCACCGCGGCCCTCAGCCGCCGGAGCAGCTCCTCGGTCAGGTCGCGGCCGAAGAAGGACCGGCCGGTGCGGGTGTGCACCGCGCCGGTGGCCCCGTCGGTCGCCCCGAACCGCGCCCGGGCGACGTCGCCGTCGCGGCAGACCAGGGCGATGGCGCGCGAGCCCATGTGCTTCTCCTCGCACAGCACCCGCCCGACGCCGCTGCGCCGGTAGGCCTCGAACGCAGAGCCGGGGTGCTCGAGCAGGTCGCCGTCCGGGGCCGTCGGGCACGGCGCCATCGTCGCCGGCAGGTGGAGGAGCCAGCGGGGCTCGACCGCGAAGCGGCTCATCACCTCCAGCGCGCCCGCCGCCTGCTCCTCCCGCACGGTGACTCGGCCCGCGAGGCGGGTCTCCACCCCGCGGCGGCCGAGGACGTCGGTCAGCGCCAGCTCGTCCGGCTCCCGCTGCTCGACCCGCTCCGCCGGGGCGGCCGGGAAGGGTCGCGCCGGCTCGTAGTGCACCGCGCTCGCGGCCACCGAGACGACGTCGCGCTCGGGGTAGCGCAGCGCGGTGAGCCGGCCGCCGAAGACGCAGCCGGTGTCCAGGCAGAGGGTGTCGTTCACCCACTCCGGCTCCGGCACGGGCGTGTGGCCGTACAGGACGGTCGCGCGCCCGCGGTAGTCCTGCGCCCACGGGTAGCGGACGGGCAGGCCGAACTCGTCGGTCTCGCCGGTGGTCTCGCCGTACAGCGCGAAGTCGCGGACGCGCGCGCTGGCGCGGCCCTGCAGCGACTCCTTGAGCCCGGCGTGCGCGACGACGAGCCTGCCGTCGTCGAGGACGTAGTGCGCGACCAGGCCGTCGCAGAAGCGGAGCACCTCGGCGCGGAACTCCTCCGGCTCGTGCTCGAGCTGCGCGAGCGTGGTCTCCAGGCCGTGGGTGACCTGCACCGGGCGCCCCCGCAGCGCCTTCACCAGCTTGGCCTCGTGGTTGCCGGGGACGCACAGCGCGTGACCGGCCGCGACCATTCCCATCACCAGGCGCAGCACCCCGGGGGTGTCCGGCCCGCGGTCGACCAGGTCGCCGAGGA
>CADCUY010000360.1 GCA_902806005.1 uncultured Quadrisphaera sp.
CCGGCGGCCGCCCGCGCCGCACCGCGGACGAGCGTCGTCCCGGCGGCGTGGCCCTCCAGCACCCGACGGGCGACCTCGCCAGGGCCGCCCGACAGGTCGGTGAGCACGTGCCGCCCGTCGACCTCGGCGCCGGCGCCGGCGTGCATCTGCGCGGTCGCAGCGACGTCGACGGACCCGTGCCCCGTGCGCTCGGCCACCCCCCGGTGGCACCGCTCCAGGTCCGGGAGCAGCACGACGCAGTGCAGCTCGCCCTCGACCTCCACGCCCTGCCGTCCGACCAGCTCGGCGAATAGCGGCAGGTACCAGGGCCCTACCACCCCGTCGTGGACGACCGGGCAGCCACCGGCCGAGAACGCGCCCGCGGCCGCTGCGGCGGCAGTGGTCACCGCGTTCTGCTCGTGCGCCTCCGGCAGCCACGGGGCGATCGCGCCACGCACCCGGAAGCCGAAGAACGCGTCACCGGGCACCAGCGCGGCGGTCTCGAAGGCCGCCACCACCAGCGCCGCGACCGTGGACTCGCCTGTCCCGGGGGGCCCGGTCACCACCGGCAGGTCCGCCACCGCCCCCAGGATGCCGCACGCGCCGGCGCCGCGGCCGCCAGCGACGTCCGCGGCCCCGCGGCCCTGCGGTGCCGCGGTCCCCGCGCGGGAGGTGGGAGGATCACCGGTGTGGCGAAGGTCTACGACGGCATCGACGCGGACCTCGCCGCATGGCTGACCGACCAGCCGGTGCTGTTCGTCGGCACCGCCCCGCTTGCCGGTGACGGGCGGGTCAACGTCTCCCCCAAGGGCATGGGCGGCACCTTCGCCGTCCTGGGCGAGCACGCGGTCGCCTACCTCGACTACACCGGCTCCGGCGCCGAGACCATCGCGCACCTGCGTGAGAACGGCCGGGTGGTGCTGATGTTCTGCGCCTTCACCGGCCCCCCGAGGATCGTCCGCCTGCACGGGCGCGGACGGGTGGTGCTCGCCGGCGACCCCGAGTTCGACGCGCTGCGCGGCGCCTTCGCCAAGGAGCGCACGCTGGGGCAGCGCTCGATCGTCGTGGTCGACGTCGAGCGCGTCGCCGACGCGTGCGGCTTCGCCGTGCCCCTGATGGACCTGCGCGGCGACCGCGACGTGCTCGACCGGGCGCACGAGCGCCGCGACGAGGCCTTCTTCGACGAGTACTGGCGCACCCGCAACGCGGAGAGCATCGACGGGCTCCCGGCGCTGGCGGAGCGCACCGCACCCACCGGCGGGTAGGGCTCGTGCCCGAGGGCGACGTCGTCTGGCGCACCGCGAGCCGGCTGCACGCCGCGCTCGCGGGCCGGCCGCTGCTGGAGGCCGACCTGCGCTGGCCCGACCTGGCCACCGCGGACCTGCGCGGCCGCACCGTGCTCGAGGTGGTCAGCGCCGGCAAGCACGTGCTGGCGCGGCTGAGCGGGCCCGGCGGGGCGAGCGCAGGCCCCGGGGCGCTGACCCTGCACAGCCACCTGCGGATGGAGGGCTCGTGGCACCTGCACGCCACGGGCGAGCGGTGGCGGACGGCGCGGGCCGCCCACGCGGTGCGCGCGGTGCTGGTGGCGCCGGGCTGGACCGCCGTCGGCCACCGCCTCGGGATGCTCGACCTCGTCCCGACCGCTGAGGAGCGCACCCTGGTGGGTCACCTCGGCCCCGACGTCCTCGGCCCCGGCTGGGGCCGTGGCGGTGCGCGGGCGGCCGCGGCGAACCTGGACGCCGACCCGGCCCGGCCGGTGGGCGAGGCGCTGCTGGACCAGCGGGTGCTCGCGGGCGTGGGCACGTTCTTCATGGCCGAGGCCCTGTTCGTCCTCGGGGTGACCCCGTGGACCCCGGTGGGCGCCCTGCCCGACGGCGGCAGCGACCGCCTGGTCGCGCTGCTGCACCGGATGCTCGCCGCGTGCCGCACCACCCCGTTCCAGGCGACCACGGGCGACACCCGCCCCGGCCACCGGCAGTGGGTGCACGCCCGCTCGGGCCGGCCGTGCCGCCGGTGCGGCACCACCGTGCGGGTGGCGATGGTCGGGACGGCGCCGCAGGAGCGCACGGCGTTCTACTGCCCGGCGTGCCAGCGCGGGCCCGCCCCGACCGACGACGGGCGCCCCCAGCGGCCGCTCGGAGCCGCAGGGCGGGGTCAGGTGGCGCGGCCCTCGATCTCCTCGTAGCCGCGCTCCACGGCCAGGACGAGCGCTCCTGGTGGGTGGGCCCAGCCGCGCGGTGAGGCGAGCGCCTGCTCGACGGTGCGGCCGGCGGCGTGGTGGTGCCGGACCAGGTCCGCGGTCGCCGCCAGGACGGCCTGCTGCGCGAGGCCGAAGGCCCGGGACACGGGGCGACCGTGCCCGGGGACCACGACGTCGTCGGGAGCGACCTCGTCCAGGAGCGCAGCCACGGTGGTCGGCCAGCGCAGCGGGAAGCAGCCCGACCCGTACATCGGCGGCCCCGGCTCCTCCAGGACGTCGCCGACGACCCAGGTGGTCGGTCCGCCGCCCGGGCCCGGCGCAGGGGGGACGCGCACGACGAGGTCGCCGTCGGTGTGCCCGGGGGCGAGCGGGACGAGCCCGACGGCCCGCCCGCCCAGGTCGAGCCACGACCGCTCGTGCACCGGTTCGGTCGGCGGGGTGATGACGACGTCGTGCCAGTCGCGCTGGGGCTCGTCGCCGACCCCGGCCCGCCACCGAGCCAGGCGGGGCCGCTCGTGCGCGTCGAGGTGGGCGGGCAGCAGGTGGTGGCCGTGGACGGGCACGCCGGGGCCGACCTGCTGGTTGCCGAAGGTGTGGTCGTAGTGCGCGTGGGTGTTGACGACCCACCGCACCTCCGCGCCCAGCTCCTGCGCGTCGACCAGGATCCGTGCTGCCTCCGCCGGGGAGCCGCCGGTGTCGACGAGCAGCAGCCCGTCCCGACCTCGCACCGCGGTGACCGTCGTGTCGACGGGCAGGTACCGGCGCACGAAGACGTCTGGAGCGACCTCCCGCCATCCCGCCACGGGGCCCACCCTGCCGCACCGCCGGGACTGCCACCGCGCCAGGACGACGGGCTCGGGTCACGGGGTCAGGTCGAGGACCGCCCGGGCTCGGGCGTGGTGCCCGGCCAGGAGGACGTGGCGTCGCAGGTGCCGCAGACCAGCACCCCGCGCACGTAGCGGCGGGGCGCACCGCAGTGGCGGCACTGCAGGGCCCTGGGGTCACCCGGCGTGCTCGCGGGCACGGTGCACCTCCGGCATTTCCGGCCGGGCGCCGTCGCCCGGACGTGAGCGCGTGGGCTCGCGGCGGCCCTAGGCCGCGGAGACCAGGTCGGACCGCCCGGCGCCCAGACGGGCCGGCGGCGCGGTCACCGCGGCCAGCTCGGCGTCCAGGGCGTCGCGGTCGGCCGCCGCGGGGACGGCCTCGACCACCGTGCCCTCGATGGCGGCGACGCGGGCGCTGACCTCGTGCAGCACGGCCGACATCGGCATGTCGAGGGCGGCGCAGATCGAGGACAGCAGCTCGGAGGAGGCCTCCTTCTGCCCGCGCTCGACCTCGGAGAGGTAGCCCAGGGAGACCCGGGCGGCGCCGGAGACCTCGCGCAGGGTGCGGCCCTGCTGCTGGCGCGCAGACCGCAGCACATCGCCCATCTGGTGCCTGATGAGGATCATCGGGCCCTCCGGTCGGCGGTCGAGGTGGCGCGGGGTCGTGCCGGGGTGGTCGGACAACGGTACACGGGTGGCCGGAGCACGGCCCTGCTGCAGTTCATCCTGACCTCTTCAACGACCCGCGGCCCCCTGGCGTTCCCCCAGCCACTGGCCCAGGAGGGTGAGCGCCGCCACGGTCGCGGCGGCGCGGACCGCAGCGCGGTCGCCGGCGAAGCGGTGCTCGCGCACCAGGGCCTCTCCTGCACCGGCGTCGGCGACGGCCACGAGCACGGTGCCCACGGGTCGCCCGTCCTGCTCGGCGGGGCCCGCGACCCCGGTGGTGGCGACCGCGCACGAGGCCGAGAGCAGCCGCGCCGCGCCGCGGGCCATCGCCACGGCCACCTCCGCCTGCACGGCCCCGCCCGCGGCGAGCAGCGCGGCGTCCACCCCGAGCACCCCGCTCTTGACGTCGGTGGCGTAGGCCGCCACCCCGCCGCGCAGCACCGCGGACGCCCCGGGGACGTCGGCCAGGCGGGCGCACACCAGGCCCGCGGTCAGCGACTCGGCGGTGGCCACGGTCAGCGCCCGCTCGGCCAGCGCGCGGACGAGGGCCGCGGCGTCCGCGGGCGGGCTCACCCCGCGCGGCGCAGGGCCAGGGCGCGGCGGACGTAGTCGACGCCCGTCACCACCGTGACCGCCGTGGCGAGGTACAGCAGCACCGCGGCGACGACCTCGAACACCGCCGCCACCGGGCTGGGGGCCCACAGCTCGAACGGCAGGATGTAGCCGCCGAGCGCGAAGATCTGCAGCAGGGTCTTCGCCTTGCCGCCGGGCGAGGCCGCGATGACGCCGTAGCGGATCACCCAGAACCGCAGCAGGGTGATGCCCAGCTCCCGGCCGAGGATCAGCACGGTCACCCACCACGGCACGTCGCCGAGCGCCGAGAAGATCACCAGCACGCTGCCGAGCAGCAGCTTGTCGGCGATCGGGTCGGCGATCTTGCCGAAGTCGGTGATCAGCCCCCGGCTGCGCGCGATGACCCCGTCGATCCGGTCGGTGACGGCGGCGACGACGAAGACGGTGAAGGCGAGCAGGCGGAAGACGACGTCGCCGGCGCCGTCGACGAGCAGCAGCCACGCCAGCAGCGGCACGAGCAGGATCCGCAGCAGCGTCAGCGCGTTGGGCAGGTTGACGTTCGACGGCGTCGGGGCGAGCACCGGCCCGCCGCGAGGGTCGGCGGGGCGCAGCCGCGCGTCGCCGGCCGCAGGGTCGTCGGCCGCGGCGCTCACCACGCACCCCCGAGGGCGCGGGCGACGAGGTCTACGCCCTCGCTGGCCACGACCACGGCCGGGACGACGGCCCCCGCGGCGGGCCCGGCGGGCCCTTCGGCGCTCCCGCCCGGGCCCCCCGCCCAGCCCTCGGGCGGCAGCAGCCGGGTGGTCCCGTCGACCTCGGGCCCCTGGTGCGCGGCGCGCCCGAGCGGCGCCCCGGCGTCGACGCCCTCGACGAGCACGCTCACGACCTCACCCACCCTGTCCTCGGCGCGCTGGCTGGTCAGCTCCTCGACCAGGCTGCTCACCCGCTCGACCCGCGCGGCGACCTCGGCCTCGTCGTGGTGGCCGTCCAGCGCCGCGGCGGCCGTGCCGTCCTCGTCGGAGTACCCGAACACCCCCACCACGTCCAGCCGCGCGGCCACGAGGAAGCGCTCGAGCTCGGCGAGGTCCTCCTCGCTCTCGCCGGGGAAGCCGACGATGACGTTGGAGCGCACCCCCGCCGCGGGCGCCAGGGCCCGCACCCGCTCGAGCAGGCCGAGGAAGTCGTCGGTGCTCCCGAAGCGGCGCATCCGCCGCAGCACCGCCGGGGAGGCGTGCTGGAAGGACAGGTCGAAGTACGGCGCCACCCCGGGCGTGCCGGCGATCGCCTCGAGCAGCCCGGGGCGCACCTCGGCGGGCTGGAGGTAGGAGACGCGCACCCGGTCGACGCCGTCGACGGCGGCCAGGCGGGGCAGCAGCGCCTCCAGGGCCCGCAGGTCGCCGAGGTCCTTGCCGTACGACGTGGAGTTCTCCGAGACCAGGAACAGCTCGCGCACGCCCTCGCCGGCCAGCCACCGCGCCTCGGCGACGACGTCGTCGCCGGGCCGGGAGACGAAGGACCCGCGGAAGGAGGGGATGGCGCAGAAGGTGCAGCGCCGGTCGCACCCCGAGGCCAGCTTCAGCGGCGCCCACGGGCTGGTGCCGAGCCGGGCGCGCACCACGGGCGGCCC
>CADCUY010000361.1 GCA_902806005.1 uncultured Quadrisphaera sp.
GCACCGCGCGGCGGGCGGCGATGCTCGCGGCGAGGACCACGACCAGCGCGGTGAGGGCGAGCAGGGCCGCGGTCAGCACCGCGGTGGTGGTCACAGCGCGGAGGCCGCCGCAGCCGACCTGGCCAGCACCGCCTGCACCCTGCTCACGAGCTCGCGGGGGCTGAACGGCTTGACGACGTAGTCGTCGGCGCCGGTGGCGAAGCCGGCGGTGACGTCCTGCTCCTGGGCCTTGGCCGTCAGCATGATCACCGGCAGGGCGGCGGTGGCGGGCGAGCGGCGCAGCTCGGCGCAGACGTCGAGGCCGGAGAGCCCGGGCATCATCAGGTCGAGCACCACCAGGTCGGGGCCCTGGGTGCGCGCGGCGTCGAGCGCGGCCAGGCCGTCGGGCACGCCGATGACGGTGTAGCCGGCCTGGGTGAGCTTGAAGGTGACGAGCTCGCGGATGTCGGCGTCGTCGTCGGCGACCAGCACGGTGGTCACGAGGGGCGTCCGGTGGTCAGGGGGCCGAGTGCGTCCACGCTCCGCACATCGGCAGCGGGGCTCCGGGCCTTGAGCGGGCCGCCAGCCGGCCCCGAGCCGGCCCCGGCGCCCGGCCGGGGCTAGAGGCGCTCGAGCAGCGCCCGCCCCAGGTCGCGCCCCGAGGTCCAGGCGCGCTCGACCTTCGAGCGCCCGCCCCACGCGTCGCCGCACACCCCGAGCAGCCCGCCGGCGACGCCGCCGACGAAGCACGGGGCCTCGTGGCTGCGCACGGGGGCGGAGAAGGTCCACCGCTGGACGCCGGCCAGTGCCGGGGCGGGCGGCGGCCCGTCGTGGCCGAGGGCCGCCCCGACGTGGGCGAGCACCGGCTCGACGAGGGCCTCCGGGTCGCCCAGGTGCGGGCGGGAGGCGTCGGGCGCGGCGTGCGCGACCAGCACGGGGGCGCCGTCACCGCGGCGGCGGCCGTCGTCGGCGACGATGGTGACCACCTCGTCGTCGTTGACGAAGGCGGCGTCGAGCTCGGGCCACCACCGCTCCTCGTACACCGCCCAGACCGAGACCACGGGGTCCCAGGGCAGGCTCAGCACCCGCCGGGCCGCGGCCAGCCCGTCGGCGGCGCCGACGTCGAGCAGCCGGGCCGCCTGCGGGTCGGGCATGGCGAGCACGACGACGTCAGCGGGCCGACCGTCGACCGCGGGGCGCCCGTCCTCGACGCCGACGGTGGCCACCTCGACGCCGCAGCGCACGTCCAGGCCCTCGGCCAGGTCGTCGACGAGGCTGCGCAGCCCGGTCGGCGAGGCCCACCGCTGCGGGCCGCTGCGGGTGCCCCGGATCCCGTCGGGGCCGGTCACGTGCAGGGTGTCGGTCCACGGCCGCGCCAGCGAGCGCGCGGCCCAGCCGTCGGCCAGCGCGGCGAAGCCCTCGCCCTCGACGGTGAAGTAGGCGGCCCCGGTGTCGACCACGCGCTCCCCGCCGCCGGCCGCGGGCACCCGGCGCTCGCCGAGGCGCCCGCCGGGGCGCCGA
>CADCUY010000362.1 GCA_902806005.1 uncultured Quadrisphaera sp.
CCGCGGCGCAGCACCCGGCGGACGGCCGCCTCCACGGGCGGCACCGCGCGCAGGGCCCGGCCGGTGGCCCACCGGGCGCGGGAGGGCGGGGCCACGGCCTCGAGGCCGACCTTGGTCGTCACCGGCACGCCGGCCGCCGCGGCGACCGCGACGACGAGGTCCTCGCTGCGGCCGAAGCCGTACGACGGGGCGGTGTCGAGCCGGGTCGCGCCCGCAGCCAGGGCCGCTTCGAGCAGCCCTCGGGCCTGCGCGGCCGAGGTGCCGGGGGCGAAGAGGTGGGCGCTGCCGAAGGTCACGGCAGGGGTGGTCGACACCGGCCGTACGGTAGTCGCGACCTGTCGTGACCGGTGCCCGATCCGGGGAACGACGGGCGTCGTGCGCCCCCTGGGGGCGGGTCAGCGGCCGGGGCGCTGCAGGCGCTCGCGCACCCCGAGGACGCCGCTGTCGGCGTGCAGCCGGGCGCCGCCGTCGCGGTCCTCGCCCAGGGCGATCTGCAGCAGCTCGCGCCCGTCGACCCGGCCGTTGACGGCGAGCACCGCCGCGACGACCAGGGCCGCGACCACCGAGAGCACCGCGAGGGCCAGCACGACCTGGAGCAGCACGAGCAGCAGCGTCATGCCCGGGTGTCGGCACCGACGGCCCGCGACTTGAGCGGGAGGGGCTATGCGGGCGACGCCAGGGCGCGCCCGGTGAGGGCGTCGGCGCGGGCCACGACCTCCGCCGCCCGGGGCCCGGTGACCTTGCGGGCGAACGCGGCACCCGAGCGGGCGGCGACCTCGACCTGCTCGGGGGTGAGCTCGGTGGCGTTCCAGTCGCCCCGGGGCACGTGCTGCCACGTGACCACGGCGTCGAGCACGGTGGTCAGCGGGTCGTCGACCAGCAGCGACTGCAGGTAGTGCTCGTCGGCGACCAGCGTGGGGGCGAACCAGCCGCGCAGGTCCTCGTCGGCGTGGTGGCGGGCCAGCAGCCGGTCGAGGGCCTCGGACGAGACGGCCAGCCAGAAGCTGCCGGTGGAGACGGGCAGGGGCGGCCCGGCCAGCGCGGTGCGCGGGCGGCGCACGGCCAAGCCCCAGGAGCTGCTGCGGTTGCCGAGCCGGTAGAACTTCACCAGCGGGGCCATCACCGGCGAGCCCAGCCGGCGCCAGGCGCGCTCGAGCAGGTAGCGCACCGGGCGCGGCAGCGAGGTCAGGGCGCCGGGCAGGCGCACCACGTGCCACCGGAACTGCCAGTCCTGGTGCCGGGGGCCGAAGTGCCGGTACGCCGCGCCGGCGCCGCTGGCGGCGATCTCGCGCTCCCAGACGGCGAGGTCGCGCACGGGATGGTCCTGCCCGGAGACCAGCACGTGCCAGTCGGCGTCGGTGGTGGCGCGAGCGTGCTCGAGGGCCTCGACCGCCGCGTTCGTCAGGGTCCACAGCCCCCACGAGACGGTGATCTGGCTGCGCAGCAGGGACGCGCCGGCCGCGGCGGCGTCGGCCTCGGTCAGGAACTCCGGTGGCTGGGCGTGCCGCACGAGCACCGACGAGGTGGGCGAGAGGGCCCGCACCCGACGCACCAGCCGCAGGACGGCCGGTGCGTCGGTGTGGGCGAGCACCACGTAGCTGAACCGCGCGGACCCCGCGCCAGCGTCGTCGCCGTCGAGCACGCTCGAAGGCTAGGCCTGCGGCGCTCCCGCCGCGGGCGACCCGAAGAAGATCTCGTCCTGCTCGCGCCGCAGCGCGTCGGAGAGCCGCCCCGCGGGCAGCTCCACGTCGGCGTAGCCGATCACCTCGTCCTTGGCGACGTCGCGCCGCAGCCGCCCGCCCTCGGCCAGCCCCACCGGCAGCAGCCCGTCGCGGTGCGTGGTGTCGGCCCGCTCCGCCTCGCCGTAGTAGGTGTAGCCGCCCGGCGCGTCGAGCAGGCTGCCCGCCGCGAGGTCGGTCTTGGCGACCGTGACGACGTCGACGTGCGGGGCGAGCGGGCGGATCGCCGCGTCGCCGAGCAGCGCCAGGCGCGCCACCGTGGTCGGCACCTCGAAGTGGCACAGGTGGTAGGGCGTGTAGAAGCTGTAGAGCGGGCCCTTCCCCAGCTTGTACAGCTCCAGGTAGTGCCGCTGCTTGGGGTCGTCGTGGGTGGCGAGCACGAAGACGCCGGGCCCCGGCTGGGAGCCGACGACGTAGTCGACGGCCCCGCCGAGCGCGCGCAGCTCCTCGACGTCGTACATCCCGGTCAGCTCGTCGACGTGCCCGCGGTGGTCGCGGCCGAGCATCCCGCGCCGGTGCACGCTCATCCCGGTGGCGTTGGCGACCAGGGCCTGCTCGACGCTGACCTTGGTGCCGTCGGCGAAGGACGTGACCATGTGCGGGTCCTGGCCCCACTTCTCGGCGAAGGCCTGCTGCGTGGTCGGCGTCCGGTACGGGTCCTGCAGGCCCTTGATGTTGCCCGCGACCAGCGGCGTCAGCCCGATGCCGGTGACGAAGCGGTGCAGGTTCATCTCCACGCCCGGCTGGTCGCCGTCCGCGCCGGTGTAGCCCACGCCCGCGGCGTCGGCCCGGCGCACGAGCACGGGCCCGAGGGTGGCGTCGACCTCGGCGTTGAGCAGCACCAGGTGCTTGCCCGCCTCGATCGCGGCCAGCGCCAGGTGGGCGCCGAACTCCACGGCGCCCGTGGCGTCGACCACCACGTCCACCGCGCCGGCGCCCAGCGCCACCGCGGTGTCGTCGGTGATCGCCACCCGGCCGGCGGCGGCGTGCCGGTCGACGTCGGCGGCGCTCTCGGCCGACGCCGGTTCGGCACCGGCGGTCGTCACCGCGGCGTGCGCCTTGGCGGCGGTGCGGTTGACCACCGCCACCAGCTGCATGCCGGGGGTGGAGTTGACGACCTGGTTGATCAGGCCGGCGGCCATGAACCCGGCGCCGACGACGGCGAGCCCGATCGGGCGGCCCTCGGTCTGGCGCTGGGCGAGGAGGGTGTCGGTGATCAGCACGGGTCAGCCACCCACCGGGGTGCTCGCCAGGGCGTCGAGGTCGACCAGGGGCCACGCGGCGTCCTTGGCCGAGACCACGGAGACCTCCCGCGGCCAGCGCAGGCCGAAGGCGGGGTCGTCGTGGCGGAAGCCCTCCTCGGAGCCCGGCACGTAGCCCGAGCTGCACAGGTACAGGGCGCTGGTGTCGTCCTCGAGGGTCTGGAACGCGTGCGCCACGTACGGCGGCAGGTACAGCGCGTTCCCGGCCGCCGCGCTCAGCTCGACCATGACCGACTGGCCGAAGGTGGGCGAGCCGGGGCGGACGTCGACCGCGACGTCCACGATCGAGCCGGCGATGACGCGCACGAACTTGGCCTCCGCGTGCGGGGGCTTCGTGCGGTGCAGGCCGCGCAGGGTGCCGGCCTTCCTGTTGGTCGAGAGGTTCGCGTGCACCACGGCCGGCTCCAGGCCGTGGGCCTCGAACTCCTCGGCCGCGAAGGCCCGCGAGAAGGTGCCGCGCTCGTCGGCGAACGGCTCGAGCTCGACCAGGTGGACGCCCTCGACCTCGGGCAGCGGGGTGAACCTCACCGGGCCGCCCCCGCTGCCGGGTTCTTCCAGAACAGCTGCGGGTCGAGCTGGGAGGTGCGCAGCAGGTGCTCGATCTGCTTGAGCCGGGTGTGGCCGCGGCCGGTGAAGGTCTCCGCGTCGAGGTCGATGCTCTCGAAGACCCGGTGCAGCTGGGCGGCGCCCGCGCGGGCGTCCCAGTCGGTGGTGTAGCCGGGCAGCACCTCGCGGATCTTGTCGAAGGCCACGCGGTAGCTGCGGTTGTCGGCGCTCGGGTCGCCGAAGGTCAGCTCGCACCCGGTGAACTCGTTGGCCACGATCTCGGCGATCTGGCGCACCGTGTAGTTGTTGTCCTCGGAGCCGACGTTGAAGACCGCGCCGTGCACGGCCTCCCGTGGGCTCTCCACCGACATCCGGATCGCCTTGGCGATGTCGAGCGCGTGCACCAGCGGCCGCCACGGGGTGCCGTCGGAGGTCATCGCGATCTTCCCCGTCGTCCAGGCCAGGCCCGAGAGGTTGTTCAGCACGATGTCGAAGCGCATCCGCGGCGAGGCGCCGAACGCGGTGGCGTTGCGCAGGAACAGCGGCGAGAACGCGTCGTCGGCCATCGCGCCCACGTCGCGCTCGACCAGCGCCTTGCACTTGGCGTAGGAGGTCTGCGGGGCGACGGGGCTGGTCTCGTCGACCGTGCCGTCGGCCACGCCGTAGACGCTGCAGGAGCTCATGTAGACGAACCGCTCGACGCCCGCGGCCTTGGCCTGGGTGGCCAGGTGGACCGACCCCACGTGGTTGATGTCGAAGGTGACGTCGCCGATCAGGTCGCCGATCGGGTCGTTGCTCAGCTCGGCCATGTGGACGATCGCGTCGACGCCGTCCAGGTGCTCGGGGCGCACGTCGCGGATGTCCATGGCCAGGGTCTGGGGCGCGAGCTCCAGGCCGGGGTAGAGCCACCCGTTCTTGTAGTAGCCGGTGTCGAGGCCGATCACCTCGTGGCCGGCGCGCAGGAGCTCCTGCGCGGTGAGGCAGCCGAGGTAGCCCTCGGTGCCGGTGACCATCACGCGTGCCATCAGTCGTTCCAGACCTTCCACTCGGCGGTCCCGGCGTCCCAGAGACCGTTCAGCTCCTTCCAGTCGCGGAAGGTGTCCATGCCCATCCAGAACCCCTCGTGCCGGAAGATCCCGAGCCCGCCGTCGCGGGCGAGCTGCTGGAGGGGGGCGTGCTCGAGCATCACCGACGGGTCGTCGGTGAGGTACTTGTCGACGAACTCGCGCTCGAAGAAGAAGAAGCCGCCGTTGACGTAGCCGGTCTGGTCGGTCTTCTCGGCGAACTGCGCCACGGCGTCGCCGTCGAGCACCATCTCGCCGTAGCGGCCGGCGGGGTGCACCCCGGTGAGGGTGGCGGTGCGGCCCGAGGCCTCGTGCGCCGCGAGCAGGCCGGGCAGGTCGATCGAGCCGATGCCGTCGCCGTAGGTGAGCGCGAAGCGGGGGGCGTCGAGGTAGTGGGCGACCCGCTTGATGCGGGCGCCGGTGGCCGTGCCCAGCCCCGTCTCGGCGAAGGTGACCTCCCAGTCCTCGGTCTCCACCGCCGTGTGGTACTCCGGCTCGGCCCCGCTGTGCAGGCTGAGGGTGAAGTCGTTGAGGCGGGCCCGCTGCTGGACGAAGTAGTCCTTGATCATGTCGCCCTTGTAGCCCAGGCAGAGCACGAAGCGGCGGTAGCCGAAGTGGCTGTAGGTCTTCATGATGTGCCACAGGATCGGGCGGCCGCCGATGTCGACCAGGGGCTTGGGGAGGCTCTCGCTGGCCTCGCGGAGCCGGGTGCCCTGGCCACCGCAGAGGATGACGACGGGGATGTCGGCGGGCGCGACGGACGGGCTGGACGTGCTGGGTGCCATGGGCGGTGCTCCAGGGTCGGCGGGCGGAGGGCGGCCGGTGTCCGACTCTAGGGGCGGATCGGACACGGGTCAGTCCTGAGGACGCTGGGCGACCCGTTCGGCCGACGGCGCGGACCGGTCGCGCCCGTCGATCACCATCTGTCAGCACCGGTGACGCACCGCTCCGGTCGCGGGCTGCCCGCGAGCCGCGACGACACGCGGGACGGTCGCCGTCGAGTGCGGCCGAACCCCGACGCGGCGGTCGCGGCGGAGGTGACGATGCGCTGGTGCGGCGCTCACCCTGGCTCCTGGTCCTCGCTGCGGGCGCCATCGGCGCCCCCTTCGCCGTCGCGCTCACCGATCCGGGCGGCACCGCGGCGCCGTCCGCCTCCGCGCCGGCCCCGGCGGTCACCGCGCCGCTGTCGGTCGACGCCGCCCGGCTCGTGCCGCCGCGCCCCGTCGCGCCGCGCC
>CADCUY010000363.1 GCA_902806005.1 uncultured Quadrisphaera sp.
GGCGTCGGTGGCCTCGACCGGCACCACGGCGTCGGCGCCGGCCGGCACCGGCGCGCCCGTCATGATCCGGATCGCGGCGCCGGCGGGCAGCACGAGGGGCTCGGGCGCCCCGGCGGGCAGGTCGCCGACCACGGGCAGCGCGACCGGCGAGCCCTCGCCGGCGCCGACCAGGTCGGCGGCGCGCACGGCGTAGCCGTCCATCGCCGAGCCCTCGAACGCGGGCAGCGGCCCGGCGGCGACCACGTCCTCGGCCAGCACGCAGCCGAGCGCGTCGAGCAGCGGCACCGAGCGCGGCGGCAGCGGGGCCAGCGCAGCGAGGCAGCGCGCCCGGTGCTCCTCGACCGACCTCACGCGCCGCCGCCCGTCCGCGGGCTCAGTCGACCGGGGCGTGCGTGGGGGCCTCGGTGTCGAAGCCGGAGGCCACCCACTCGGTCAGCCACGCCTGCAGGTCGGGCCCGAGGTCCTCGCGCCCGGAGGCCAGGCGCACCACGGCCTTGAGGTAGTCGAGCTTGTCGCCGGTGTCGTACCGGCGGCCGCGGAAGACCACCCCGCGCACCCCGCCGCCCGGCGCCGTGGAGGTGGCGAGGGTCTGCAGGGCGTCGGTCAGCTGGATCTCCCCGCCGCGCCCGGGCGGGGTCTGCTCGAGCACCCCGAACACCGAGGCGTCGAGCACGTACCGGCCGATGATCGCCAGGTTGCTCGGGGCGTCGGCCGGGTCGGGCTTCTCGACCATGCCCACGACCTGCACCACCTCCCCGCGCGGGTCGCCGGTGCGCTCGGTGCCCGGCGCCAGCTCGGCGCACCCGTAGAGGTGCACCTGGTCGGCCGGCACCTCCAGCAGGGCCACCACGCTGCCGCCGTGCTCCTGCTGCACCTCGACCATCCGGGCCAGCAGCGGGTCGCGCTCGTCGATCAGGTCGTCGCCGAGCAGCACCGCGAACGGCTCGTCGCCCACGTGCCCCTTGGCCCGCAGCACCGCGTGGCCGAGGCCCCGGGGGTCGCCCTGGCGCACGAAGTGGACGTCGGCCAGCTGCTCGGAGGCGCGCACGCCCGCCATCCGGGCCTCGTCGCCCTTCTTGGCCAGCGCGTCGTCGACCTCGGGCACCCGGTCGAAGTGGTCCTCGATGGCCCGCTTGGACCGGCCCGTGATCATCAGCACGTCGGTGAGGCCCGCGGAGGCGGCCTCCTCGACGACGTACTGGATGGCCGGCTTGTCGACCACCGGCAGCATCTCCTTGGGCACGGCCTTGGTCGCCGGCAGGAACCGGGTGCCCAGGCCCGCCACCGGGATGACCGCCTTGCGCACCGGCCGTCCGGTGCTGGCGGGCGCGGCGGCGGAGGGTTCCTGCGTCATGCAGGGGAGGCTAGTGGGAGGCACCGACCGCGGCCGGTCGGCGGCCACCCGGTCGGCGGC
The DNA here is from genome assembly GCA_902806005.1 of uncultured Quadrisphaera sp. Classification (GTDB taxonomy): domain Bacteria; phylum Actinomycetota; class Actinomycetes; order Actinomycetales; family Quadrisphaeraceae; genus CADCUY01. The sequence continues at coordinate 1,415 of CADCUY010000363.1, forward strand.
CACCCGCTGGGCGCCGCCAGGATGGCCGGCGTGCCCGAGGCCCTCGCGAAGGCCGAGCTGCGGGCCCGGCTGCGCGC
>CADCUY010000364.1 GCA_902806005.1 uncultured Quadrisphaera sp.
TGGAAGAAGCGCTGCCACCCGGGCAGCTGGTCGCGGCAGCGTCACCAGGAGCCCCACATGAAGAGGAGCGTCCGCTTGCCGCGCAGGTCGGCCAACCGGAAGTCACCGCCGTCGAGCGTCGGCAGCGTCAGGTCCGGCAACCGCTGCCCCGCGCCGGTCGTCGTCGCCGTCATCCTTCCCTCCGGTCATTCCCAAGTCGACGATCGTCTCTCCTTGGCGACGCACACGTTCCGTGCCACTGCTGGCACCCGGGTGACGGCGTCGGCCCCGTCCTCAGGCCACGGGTCACGCGCGGCGCGGCCTTGGTACGATCCGGTGGGCCACGGGGGCGCAGCGTGGGAGGCAGTGATGGGCGACGAGTTCCCGACGGTCAAGGTGGCGGCCGTGCAGGCGGCGCCGGTCTTTCTGGACCGCGAGGCGTCCGTGGCCAAGGCCTGCCGGCTGATCGCCGAGGCCGGCTCTCACGGGGCGCGGCTCGCGGTCTTCCCGGAGACCTGGCTGCCCGGCTACCCGGTCTGGCTCGATGTCGCCCCCGGGGCCGCCCTCTGGGATCACCAGCCGGCCAAGGACGTCTTCGCCCGGCTCGTCGCCAACGCCGTCGAGGTGCCCGGCCCGGCCACCGATGCGCTCGGCGCGGCGGCCGCCCAGGCCGGCTGCGCCGTCGTGATGGGGATCAACGAGCGTGAGCGCGGTCACCGCTCCGGCACCCTCTACAACGCCATCGTCACCTTCGGGCCCGACGGCCGTCTCCTCGGCCGGCACCGCAAGCTGATCCCGACCTACACCGAGCGCCTGATCTGGGGGCGCGGCGACGGCAGCACCCTCGACGTCTACGACACCCCCCTCGGCCGGGTCGGTGGCCTGGTCTGCTGGGAGCACTGGATGCCCCTGGCGCGCCACGCCATGCACGTGACCGGGGAGCAGATCCACGCCGCGCTCTGGCCGACGGTCCACGACCTCCACCTCGTCGCCTCTCGGCACTATGCCTTCGAGGGGCGCTGCTTCGTGGTGGCCGTCGGGTCCGTGCTCCGCCGCGACCAGGTGCCGGACGACCTCGAGGTCTTCCGCGGCGACGGGCTCGCGCCCGACGCCCACCTCCTCGCCGGGGGCAGCGCCATCATCGGGCCCGACGGCCAGTGCCTGGCCGGGCCGGCCGGCCCCGAGGAGACCATCCTCTACGCCGACCTCGACCTCGCCCGCATCGCCGCCGAGCACCTCACCTTCGACGCGGTGGGCCACTACGGCCGTCCCGACGTCTTCACCCTGACCGTCAACACCGCGCCCCAGACCCACCTCGACCTCGACGACGAGGGGATCGGCTCCAGCGCCACCTGACCCGTCGGGCGCCCCGCCGGCCCGGGGCTCCGAACGCTCCCCGTGTCCGCCGACGTGGCGGTCCTGGCGCCGATCGCTGCCCGGCACACCTTCCGATGGTGTCTGCCGGGCACGGATCCTGCCCACGCCGCTGGGAGATCCGGGGGCGGCGCGGG
>CADCUY010000365.1 GCA_902806005.1 uncultured Quadrisphaera sp.
CGGCGACAGCGGCCCGCCGGCGGCGGCGGCGCGGCCCGCCCGCCGCCAGCACGGCGATGACCAGCGCGGCCGCCCACACCCCGAGGGCCACGGGCAGGTCGACGAACGCCGGTGACACCGCCCCGAAGGCGACCACCGCCGTCCACAGCCACAGCACCCACACGGCGTGGCGGTGGCTGTGCCCCAGGTCGAGCAGCCGGTGGTGCAGGTGCTGGCGGTCGGCGGTGAACGGCGACTGCCCGGCCGCGAGGCGGCGCACCACGGCGAGCACGAGGTCGACCAGCGGCAGCAGCAGCACCGCCAGCGGCAGGAGGACCGGCAGGAAGGCCGGCACCAGGGCCGCCTTCGAGACGACCTGCGGGTCCACCTGGCCGGTCACGGCCACCGTGGACGCCGCCAGCATCAGGCCGATGAGCATCGAGCCGGAGTCGCCCATGAAGATGCGCGCCGGGTTGACGTTGTGCGGCAGGAAGCCCAGGCACGCGCCGACCAGCACGGCGGCGGTCAGCGAGGCGAGGTTGGAGTAGTCGTCGGGCGAGGCGTCGCGGCTGAGCAGGTAGCTGTAGACGAAGAACGCCGCTCCCCCGATGCCGATCACGCCCGCGGCGAGCCCGTCGAGCCCGTCGATGAAGTTCACGGCGTTGATCGCCACCACCACGGCCAGCACGGTGAGCACGAGGAACAGCCCGCTGGAGCCCACGGTGAGCCCGCCGATGGGCAGGGTGAGCAGCTGCACGCCCTGCCAGGCCATCAGGCCGGCGGCCAGCACCTGGCCGGCGAGCTTGGTGATCGCGTCGAGGTTCCACAGGTCGTCGGCGGCCCCGAGCAGGCAGACGATGCCCGCCGCGCCCAGCACCGCCCAGGGCTCGCTGGTCTCGGTGAACAGCTCCTCGAGGAACCGCATCTGGCTGGCCACGACGAAGGCCACGGCCACGCCGGCGAACATCGCCAGCCCGCCCAGCCGCGGGGTGGGCACGCTGTGGACGTCGCGGTCGCGGACCGGCGTCATCGCGGCCGAGCGCTGGGCGAAGCGGCGCACCAGCGGCACGCACAGGTACGTCGTCCCGGCCGCGAGCAGCATCAGGAGCAGGTAGGCCCTCACCGGCCGGCTCCGGCCGCCGGGCCGCCGGTCGAGGCGTCGTCCGCGGGCGGGTCGTCCGTCGCCGGGTCGTCGGTCGCCGGGTCGTCCTCGGCGGGATCGGGCGCGGGCGGCTCCGGGGCGTCGCCGTGCTCGTCCAGCAGCCCGGGCACCACGTCGCGCAGCCGGTCGAGGCTCACCGCCCCGGCGCGGACGACGCGCAGCGGCTCGGCGGTGGCGTCGACGATCGTGGACGGCAGCGCGCTCCCGCCGGTGTCCGTGGGCCCGTCGTCGAGGTACACGGCGACGGCCCGGCCGAGCTGGGCCTCGGCGCCGACGGCGTCGGTGGCCGGGCGCTGCCCGGTGAGGTTGGCGCTGGTCACCGCCAGCGGCCCGGTGGCCGCCAG
>CADCUY010000366.1 GCA_902806005.1 uncultured Quadrisphaera sp.
GTCGGTCACGGGCGTCGTGGGCGCCCTGGGGCGCGCACGGGGCGTCTTCGCCCTCGTGCTGGTGGCCGCCGGGCTCATCGTGGCGGCCGCGGTGATCAGCGCCGGCGACCTGGTGGTCCCGGCCGGCTGAGCGCGGCGGTCGCCGGGGTCAGCCGTCGAGCATCGCGGCGCGCACCTGCTCGACCATGCCGTCGGGCACGGAGGTCAGGCCGTGGTCGTGGCGGGCGTGGGCCGCGACGGCCCCGAGCACCTCGTCGGCGGTGCCGTGGAACGTGGCGGTGCAGCCGGGGACGACGTCGCCGCAGCGGAAGCGCTTCACAGGGTTCTCCTCGTGGTGGTGGTGGTGCGGGAAGGGGTGGGTGGTCAGTCGTGGCCCGGCCGGTCGCGAGCCAGGGAGCCGATGAGGTCGGTGACGGTGACGGTGCCGACCACGGCGCCCCGGCCGTCGGTGAGCACCAGGGGCGCCCACCGGTCCGGCGCCGGGCGGGCCGCGGCCCGCAGCGCCGCGTCGCGCACCTGCGTGGACGGCGAGAGGACCGTGGCGCCGCGCCAGCACGGGGCGCCGGGGTCGCCGTCGTCCCAGACGCGCAGCGGGCGCCCGGCGTCGTCGACGAGCACGTCGCCCGGCGTCCCGGGGTCGGTGGTGGTGGTCGCCGGCCGCAGCAGGCTCACGACGTGGCCGCTCCACGACACCCGGGCGACGGCGGCCCGCACCTGCTCGCCGACCTCGGGCGGCACCGTCAGGGCCATCTGCGCCGCCGGCCGGCCGAGGAACCAGCCCTGGCCCAGCGGCACGCCCAGGGCCAGCAGCACCTCCAGCTCGCCGCGCGTCTCGATGCCCTCGGTCAGCACCCAGGCGTCCATCCGGCCGGCGAGGTCGCCGAGCATCGCGACCATGGCGCGCTTGACCGGGTCGGCGTCGATCCCGCTCACCAGCTCGCGGTCGACCTTGACGATGTCGGGGCGCAGGCGCAGCAGCTGGGTGAGCCCGGCGTAGCCGGTGCCCGCGTCGTCGACGGCGACCAGCCCGCCGCGCGCGCGCAGGTCGGCGACCACCTGGTCGAGCACGTGCAGGTCGCGCGGCTGGGTGTGCTCGGTCAGCTCGACCACCAGGCGGTCGAGCCGCGGCCGCGAGGCGAGCGCGGCGAGCACGGCGTCGTCGTCGACCACGTGCGGGTCGACGTTGAGGCTGACGAACGTGTTCGGCGGCAGGTGGTCGAGGGCGAGCAGGCCGCGGCGCACCACCCGCGCCTGCAGCGCCGCCCCGAGGCCGCGCCGGGAGCCGGCCTCGAACCACTGGTCCGGCGGGGCGCTGAGCACGGTGGTGGGGAAGCGGGCCAGCAGCTCGTAGCCGGCCACGGTGCCCCGGGTCAGCTCCACCACGGGCTGCGCGTGCAGCACCGGCTGCCCCCGGTCGCCCAGGACCTCGCCCAGGGCGGCGTCCCACGCGGCCTCGCTCGGCGCGAGGCCACCGCGG
>CADCUY010000367.1 GCA_902806005.1 uncultured Quadrisphaera sp.
ACCGGCGACGGGGTGGGGATGCGCGCGGTGGCGGTGCCCGACCGCACGCGCGGGTGGTTCGACTCCCGGCAGGTGGACCGCGCGTTCGTCGGCGCGGTGTGGTCGGCGTCGCCGGTCGCCGACCGGGGCGCCGCCGTCCCGCTGCTGGTGACCGCCGACGAGGTCGCGGCCCCGCAGCCCGTGGGGCCCGTCAGCCCCTGGGGCTGACCGACCCCCCCTTCGCCCGGTCGGCGGCCGCGTCGAGGCCGGCCACCCGCTCGGCGGCCGCGCGCGCGACGTCCTGCCCGGTGAGGCCGGCGGCGGCGAGCACCTCCTCGCGGGAGCCGTGGGGGTGGAAGCCCACCGGCACGCCCGCCACGTGCACCGGCGTCGAGACGCCCGCGCCGGCCAGCGCCCGCACCACCTGCGAGCCCACCCCGCCCTGCACCACGCCGTCCTCGACCGTCACCACGAGCCGGTGCTCCCGGGCGAGGTCGACCACCGGCGCGGGCACCGGCAGCGCCCACACCGGGTCGACCACGGTGGCGTCGATGCCCTGCGCGGCCAGGCGGCGGGCGACGTCCAGGCCCACGCCGACCATCGCGCCGACGGCGACGACGAGCACGTCGGCGCCCTGGCCGCGGGCCAGCACGTCGACCTGCCCGCCCTCGGCCCGGCCCAGGCGCTCCAGCGCGGGGACGTCCTCGCCCACGGCGCCCTTGGGGAACCGCAGCACCGTCGGGCCGTCGCTGACGTCGAGCGCGGCGTCCAGCGCCTCGGCCAGGCGCGCGCCGTCGCGGGGGGCGGCCAGGCGCAGCCCGGGGACGACGCCGAGCAGCGCGAGGTCCCAGACGCCGTGGTGGCTGGGACCGTCGGGCCCGGTGATCCCGGCCCGGTCGAGGACGACGGTGACGCCCGCGCGGTGCAGGGCGACGTCCATCAGCACCTGGTCGAGCGCGCGGGTGAGGAACGTGGAGTACACCGCGACCACCGGGTGCAGGCCCGCGAAGGCCATCCCGGCCGCGGAGGTGAGGGCGTGCTGCTCGGCGATGCCGACGTCGACCACCCGGTCGGGCATCTCGGCGGCGAGGCGCTCCAGGCCCACGGGCACGAGCATGGCCGCGGTCAGCGCGACCACGTCGGGGCGGCGGCGGGCCTGCTCGAGGACCGCCTCGCCGAAGGCGGAGGTCCACGTCGGGCCGCCGGCCACCGCGGCCAGGGACTGGCCGGTGTCGGGGTCGATGACCCCGACGGCGTGCATCCGGTCGACGTCGTCGAGCTCCGCGGCGGAGAAGCCGTTGCCCTTGCGGGTCATCGCGTGCACGATCACCGGCCCGTCGAAGGCCTTCGCCCGGGCCAGGGCGTGCTCGAGGGCCTCGGTGTCGTGCCCGTCGACGGGGCCGACGTACTTCAGGCCGAGGTCCTCGAAGAGGCCCTGGGGGGCGACGACGTCCTTGAGGCCCTTCTTCATCCCGTGCAGGGTGTCGTAGGCCAGCTTGCCGGGGGCGCCGCCGCGGTGCAGGGCGCTGCGCCCCCAGTCGAGGAACCGCTCGTAGCCGCGGGTGGTGCGCAGGGTGGAGAGGTGGTGCGCCATCCCGCCGATGGTCGGGGCGTAGGAGCGGCCGTTGTCGTTGACGACGATCACCAGCCGGTCGCCGCAGGTGGCGATGTTGTTCAGCGCCTCCCAGGCCATGCCGCCGGTGAGCGCGCCGTCGCCGACCACCGCGACGGCGTGCTGGCGCCGGCCCTTCAGGGCGTTGGCCCGGGCGATCCCGTGCGCCCAGCTCAGCGACGTCGAGGCGTGGGAGTTCTCCACCACGTCGTGCTCGGACTCGGCGCGGTCGGGGTAGCCCGAGAGGCCGCCGCCCTTGCGCAGCCGGGAGAAGTCCTGGCGGCCGGTGACCAGCTTGTGCACGTAGGCCTGGTGGCCGGTGTCGAAGACGACCGAGTCGGCCGGGGAGTCGAAGACCCGGTGGATCGCCAGGGTGAGCTCGACCACGCCGAGGTTGGGGCCGAGGTGCCCGCCGGTCGCCGAGACCTGGTGGATGAGGAAGGTGCGGATCTCGTTGGCGAGCGCGCGCACCTCCACCGGGGTGAGGCGGCGCAGGTCGCGCGGGGTGCGGATCCTGGGGAGCAGGCTCATCCGGGTGGTCCTCCGTGGCCGGTCGAGGTGCCCTCCTGGCTGGTGCGGGCCTCCGTGCGGCCCCACTCTAGATCGGCGGGGGCCACCGGCGGCCGTCCGGTGGCCAGCCTCACAGGACCCTCACAACCGCGGCGCGGTGCGCCGGCCGCGCAGGGCCTGCTCGACCAGGCGGGCGCCGCGGCCGGTGGCCAGCAGGCGCGCCTGCTCGGTGTCGAGCACGGCGAGGACCCGCTCGACGACCCCGGGGTCGAGGGTGCCCCGGGCCACCGGCTCGGCGAGGTCCTCGCGCAGCGTGGCCACCGCGGCGCGCTGCGCCTGCGCCTGGCCGGCGACGTGGTGCACGGCCAGCCGGGCCAGGACCACCGGGTGGCGGGTGATCACGGCGTGGGCGCGGTAGTCGGGCGGGCACAGGTCGAGCAGCCAGGCGCGGGCGGTCTCGACCCAGTCGTCGGCGTCCGGCGGGCGGACGGCGGGCGGCCAGCCGGGGGGCGCGTGCGCGGGACGTCGAGGCTCGGACACGCGTTCGACCCTAGGCCACCCCGTTCACCGCGCCTCCTCTCGTGCCCCGACCGCCGCAGCGCCGCGCCCTCCGCCACGCGCAGCTCCCCGGGCCCCGGGACCGCACTTCTCCCCACAAGTGCAGCGCGCCGGGCCCCGGGACCGCACTTCCCCCCACAAGTGCAGCCTGGGGAGCCCCGGGACCGCACTTCCCCCCACAAGTGCTGACCAGCGGGGAGGCCGTGGCGCGGGAGCGGGGTGGTCCTGGGCGCGCGCGTGCGGTAGGCAGGCCGCCGGGACGGCGCCGTCCCGCCGGGCAGCCTCGAGGAGCCGACGTGAAGAAGTTCGTCAACGACCCGTCCACCGTCGTCGCCGACGCCCTGCGGGGCCTCGAGGCGGCGCACCCGGAGCTGCGCGTCGACCACGAGAACACCGTGGTCTACCGGCGCTCGGGTCCCGAGCAGGGGCGGGTCAGCGTGGTCTCCGGGGGCGGCAGCGGCCACGAGCCCCTGCACGCCGGCTTCGTCGGGCCGGGGATGCTCGACGCCGCGGTCTGCGGGCAGGTCTTCGCCTCGCCGTCGGTGGACCAGGTGCTCGAGGCGGTGCGCACCGTGGACGGCGGCGCGGGCGTGCTGCAGCTGGTGAAGAACTACACCGGCGACGTCATGAACTTCGAGATGGCCGCCGAGATGGCCGCGGCCGACACCGGCACCGAGGTGGTCTCGGTGCTCACCCAGGACGACGTCGCCGTGCAGGACAGCTCGTTCACCGCCGGGCGCCGCGGGGTGGGGGTGACCCTGATGGTCGAGAAGCTCGCCGGGGCCGCCGCCGCGCAGGGGCGCGACCTGGCGGGGGTCGCCGACGTCGCCCGCCGGGCCAGCGAGGCCGGCCGCAGCATGGGCCTGGCCCTCACCTCGGCCACCGTGCCCTCGGTGGGGCGCCCGCTGTTCGACCTGCCCGAGGACGAGGTGGAGCTCGGGGTCGGCATCCACGGCGAGCCCGGGCGGCGCCGGGTGCCGCTGGCGCCGGCGCGCGAGCTGGCCGCCGCGCTGGTCGAGCCCGTGCTCGCCGACCTGCCCTTCGGCCGCGGCGACCAGGTGGTCGTGCTCACCAACGGGCTCGGCGGCACGCCGCTGCTGGAGCTGTACCTGCTGCACGGGGAGGTCGCCCGGCTGCTGGACGCCGCCGGGGTCACGGCGGTGCGCACCCTGGTCGGCTCGTACGTCACCTCCCTCGACATGGCCGGGGCGTCGGTGACGCTGATGCGCCTCGAGGGCGACCTGCTCGACCTGTGGGACGCCCCCGTCTCGACCCCCGCGCTGCGCTGGGGGGCCTGACCGCGCCACCCACCGGGTGACGCGCTACCCACCCGGTGACGCGCTACCCACCCGGTGACGGCCCGCGGCCCCGGACCGGGCGCGTGCGCCGTCACCGCGTGGGTGAGGTCGAGCGGGAGGTCAGCGCGCGCGCTGGACCCGCTCCTCGTCCCACACCGGCTCCGGGGTCTCCTCGACGGCGCCGTCGGCGCGCACGACGAGGAACCGGTCGAAGCCGCGCGCGAACCACCGGTCGTGGGTGACGGCGACGACCGTGCCCTCGAACTGCTCCAGCGCCGCCTCCAGGGCCTCGGCCGAGGCGAGGTCGAGGTTGTCGGTGGGCTCGTCGAGGAGCAGCAGGGTCGCCCCGGACAGCTCGAGCAGCAGCACCGAGAAGCGGGCGCGCTGCCCGCCGGAGAGGGAGGCGGGGCTCTGCTCGGCGGCGGCCACCAGCCCGTACCGGTCGAGGGCGCGCGACGCCGCCTCGCGCCCCATCCCCTGCCGGCCCGTCCCCGACGCGTCCCCGCCGGCGTCGCCGCGGTGCAGGACGTCGAGCAGGGTCGCGCCCTCGGGCAGGGCGCCGGCGACCGCGGTGGACTGCCGGAACCACCCGGGCACCACCCGCGCGCCCAGGCGCGCCGTCCCGGTGTGCGCGACGGGCGCGGCGTCCCCGGGCCCCGCCGAGCCGTCGGGCCCGTCGCTGCCGCCCGCGGCCAGCAGCCGCAGCAGGTGCGACTTGCCCGACCCGTTCGAGCCCAGCACCGCCACCCGGTCGCCGTACCAGACCTCCAGGTCGAACGGGGCGGTGAGCCCGGTCAGGGCCAGCTGCTCGCAGACCACCGCGCGCCGGCCCGTGCGCCCGCCGCGCAGGCGCATCCGGAACCGCTGCTCGGTCGGCACCGCCTCCGGCGGGCCGGCGAGGTCGAACCGCTCCAGCCGGGTGCACGCGGCGCGGTAGCGCGAGGCCATCCCGTCGTTGTTCGCCGCCCGCAGGCGCAGGTCGGCGACCAGGCGCACCAGTGCCGCGCGCTCCTCGTCCCACCGGCGGTGCAGCTCGGCGAGCCGGTCGGTGCGCTCCGCGCGGGCGGCGGCGTAGGAGGCGAAGCCGCCACCGTGCACCCACAGCCGGGCCCCGGCCGGTGCCGGCTCCAGGGTGGCCACCCGGGTGCCGACGCGGGCCAGCAGCTCCCGGTCGTGGCTGATCAGCAGCACCGTCTTCCCGCTGGCCACCAGCGCGTCCTCGAGCCAGCGCTTGCCCGGCACGTCGAGGGCGTTGTCGGGCTCGTCCAGGGCCAGCACCTCCTCGGGCCCGCGCAGCAGGGCCTCGAGCACCAGCCGCTTGCGCTCCCCGCCGGAGAGGGTGGCGACGTCGCGCCACCGGGCCCGCTCGTAGCCCACCCCGAGCGCGGCCTGGCAGACGACGTCCCAGAACACCTCCGCCTCGTAGCCGCCGGCGTCGGCCCAGTCGGCGAGCGCCTGGGCGTAGGCCATCTGCGCGGGGGTGTCGTCGGTCTCCATCATGGCCAGCTCCGCGGCGTCCAGGGCGCGGGCGGCGTCCGCGACGGCGGGGCGGGCGACGGCGAGCAGCAGGTCGCGCACCTCGCTGGCCCCGGCGCCGACGTCCTGGCGCATCACCGCGAGCCCGCCGCTGCCGGTGACGGCACCGGACGCGGGGTCGAGCTCGCCCGCGACCAGGCGCAGCAGGGTGGTCTTGCCCGAGCCGTTGGGGCCGACGAGCACCGTCCGCGAGCCCTCGCCGACGCGCAGCGACACCGCGTCGAGCAGCGGGCGCCCGTCGGGCAGGGCGTAGCTGACGGCGGAGACGTCGAGGTGGCCCACGGCGGCGATCGTGCCCGCTCACCGGCCCGCGGCGCACCCGGGTTCCGGTCACGGGCTCGCGCCCGCTTGCCGCGCGCACCGGTGGTCGAGGAGGCTGCGACTCCTGCCGGTGCACCGAGGGGGCCCCGTGACGACGACGCTGACGCGCACCGGCATCGCCGTGGACCGTGCCGGGCCGCGGGGCGGGCCGCCGACGGTGCTCCTGCACGCCGGCGTCGCCGACCGGCGGATGTGGGACCCGCTGTGGCCGGCCCTGGCGCGGGAGCGCGACGTCGTCAGGCTGGACCTGCGCGGGTACGGGGAGTCGACGCGGCGCCCGTCCGGGGCGCTGCGTCCGGTGGACGACGTGGTCGACGCGCTCGACGACCTCGGCGTCGACCGGTGCCACCTGGTGGGCGCCTCCTACGGCGCAGGCGCGGCCGTCGAGCTCGCCCTGAGCCGCCCCGACGCGGTGGCCTCGCTGCTGCTCGTCGCTCCGGGGGGCTCGCTCATCGCCGAGGTCACCCCCGACCTGCGCGCCTTCCTCGACGCCGAGCGGGCCGCGCTGTCCCGCGGCGACTACGACGGCGCCGTCGAGGCGAACCTGAGGTGGTGGGTCGACGGTCCCCGACGAGGGCCCGACGAGGTCGACCCGCAGGTGCGCGCCCTGGTCGCGGCCATGCAGCGCCGGGCCTTCGAGATCACCGCCGGGTGGGACGACGTCGAGGAGCAGGAGCTCGAGCCGCCGGCGCTCGAGCGGCTCGAGCAGGTGCGGGCGCCGACCCTGGTCCTCGTCGGCCGGCTCGACCTCGACGCGGTCCACGCGTCAGCGCGGCGCCTCGTGCGAGGCGTCCGCGGTGCCCGTCGGGTCGAGTGGCCGGATGCTGCCCACCTGCCCTCGATGGAGCACCCCGAGCGGTTCCTCGCCCTGCTGCGCGACTGGTCACCGGCCGGCAGGTCGACGCCCCCGCCGTGACGGGTCCGCGCGGCCCGCGCCGGAGGCGCCTCAGCCGGTGGTGCCCACGCTGTCGACGTCCGAGGCCGAGACCGACGACCGCGCCAGCGGCAGCAGCTGGTCCTGGCCGCCCGCGCGCAGCACCTCCACCGCGGCGAGCCCGATGATCGAGGTGTAGGTGGGGTAGGCGTACTCCGTGGTGGCCAGCGCCCGCACGTCGGCGCCCGCGGCCATCGCCGAGGCCACCGACTGGATCACCTCCAGCGCCTCCTCCCCCACCGCGTGCGCCCCGACGATGCGCCGGGCGTCGGCGGTGGCGATGAGCTTGAGGAACCCCGCCGTGCGCCCGTCGATGACGGCGCGCTCGACCGAGGCGTAGGGCACGGTGACGACCAGGGCGTCGGGGTGCTGGGCCAGCGCGTCGTCCTCGGTCAGGCCCACCTGCCCGTAGTCGGGGTCGGTGAACCCGCCCGAGGGCAGGATCGCGTGGTCGGTCTCCACCTGCTGGGCGCTGCCGGACCCGTCGGCGGGGCCGCCGCGGAGGCCGGCGACGGCGTTGGTGGCGGCGACGTACCCGTCGGCGATGCCCGCCTGCACCAGCGGCGCGTCGCCGTCGGCGTCGCCGGCGACGTAGATGTGCCCGACGTTGGTGCGCTGGTGGCGGTCGACCGGGATCTTCGAGCGCGCCGACTCGACCCCGGCGGCCTCCAGGCCCAGGCCCTCCAGGCGCGCCGGCCACCCGGCGCAGACGACGACCTCGTCGACGTCGACGTGCACCTCGGAGCCTCCGGCGACGCCGACGACCACGCGTCGCATGCCGTTCTCGAGGGCCTCGACGCGGCGCAGCCCCTCGACGCCGGTGCGCACGTCGACCCCGCCCGCCCGGAACGCCGCGTCCAGGGCGGCGCTGACGTCGCGGTCGGAGGTGGGGAGCACCCGGTCGGCGAGCTCGAACACGGTCACGCGCACCCCGAAGGAGCTGAACACCGTGACCAGCTGCGAGCCGGTGTTCCCGCTGCCGACGACGGCCACCGACCGGGGCAGCCGCTCCAGGTCGACGACGTGCTCGGGCACCCAGGTCAGGTCGATGCCCTCGACGGGCAGCCGCTGGGAGCGGCCGCCGGTGGCGAGGACGACGGCGTCGGCGCGCAGGCGGCGGCCCGTGCCGGAGAGCTCGATCGTGTGCGGGTCGGTGAAGCGGGCCCACCCCTCGGTGACCAGGGTGACCCCGGCGGCGTTCAGCTGGCGGGCGATGTCCTTGGCGCCCTGCACCTGCTCGACCACGGTGCGCACGCGGGCCGTGGTGCGCTCCCACGCCACGGCGGGCTGGGCGGCGTCGATGCCGAAGTCGCCCGAGGCGCGCACCTCGCGCAGCAGCCGGGCCGCGCGGGCCAGCACCCGGGTGGGCACGCAGCCGGTGTTGACGCAGGTGCCGCCGACGCGGGTGGCCTCGACCACCGCGACCGAGGCGCCCAGCTGCGCGGCGCGGACGGCGGCGCTGACCCCGGCCGGGCCTGCACCGACGACGACGACGTCGTAGTGGTCGGGGTCCGCGGGCGCGGTGGTGGTCGGGGCGTCGCTCACGTCGGTGGCCATGATCGTCTCCTACCCGGGCCGGCGCGGGGCACACCCGGATGCGACCCAGCGCACACCGGGCGCTCAGCCCAGCAGCGAGCGCACGAGCAGCACCGCCGCCGACCCGCCGGCCAGGGCCAGCACGACCGGGCGGGTGCGGCCGGCGTCGACCACGCGGCGCAGGGGCCCGGAGAGGAGGAACCCGAGGCCCATCGCCGGCAGCAGCAGCACGCCGGCGAGCACGTCGCCGGCCTCGACCTGGCCGGTGGCCCCGAGCACGGCGAGCGAGACGACGATGCCAGCGAAGAAGAAGGCGCCCAGGGTGGCGCGCACCCGCGGGCCCGGCTCGTCCTGGTACAGCAGCGCCACCGGCGGACCGCCGATCGACGTCGCGGTGCCGGCGGCGCCGCTGACCGCACCGGCGACCACCAGTGCGCCGCGCGTGGGCCGCGGGCGCCACCGGGTGGTGCTCGCGGCGACGCCGAGCAGCACCGCGAGCGCCACGGCCACGCCGATCGCGCGCAGCGGCAGCACGAGCACCGCCCAGGCGCCCAGGGCCGTGCCCGGCAGCCGCCCCACCATGGCCCAGCCGACACCGCGCCAGTCGACCGCGGCGCGCTCGCGGGCCACGGTGAGCAGGGGCAGCACCGCGGTCACCACGAGCAGGGCCACCGGCACCAGGCCGGGGTCGGCCAGGGCCACCACCGGCGCGGCGAGCAGGCCGAGGCCGAGGCCCGCCGCGCCCTGCACCGCCGAGCCGACCAGGACGGCGAGTCCGGCGACCAGCAGCACCCAGGGCTCGGGCGCCGCCGCGAGCAGCCCCGCGATCAGGAGCGCAGCAGCGAGCGCAGCACGTACTGGAGGATCCCGCCGTGGCGGTAGTAGTCCGCCTCGCCGGGGGTGTCGATGCGCAGGACGGCGTCGAACGCCACGGGCTCGGCGCCCTCGCGGCGGGCCGTCACGCGCACGGTGGGCGGCGTCCTGCCCTCGTCGAGGGCGGTGATGCCGGTGACGTCGATCGTCTCCGTGCCGTCCAGGCCCAGCGTCGCGGCGCTCTGCCCCGCCGGGTACTGCAGCGGCACCACGCCCATCCCGATGAGGTTGGAGCGGTGGATCCGCTCGTAGCTCTCGGCGATGACGGCGCGCACCCCGAGCAGGGTGGTGCCCTTGGCGGCCCAGTCGCGCGAGGAGCCGGAGCCGTACTCCTTGCCGGCCAGGACCACGAGCGGCGTGCCCGCCGCGGCGTAGTGCTGCGCGGCGTCGTAGATGGTCTCCTGCGGGGCGCCGTCGACGGTGAAGTCGCGGGTGAAGCCGCCGGCCACGCCGTCGAGGAGCTGGTTGCGCAGCCGGATGTTGGCGAAGGTGCCCCGGATCATCACCTCGTGGTTGCCGCGGCGCGAGCCGTAGGAGTTGAAGTCCTTGCGCTCCACCCCGTGCTCGGCCAGGTAGCGCCCGGCGGGGCTGTCGGCCTTGATCGACCCCGCGGGGCTGATGTGGTCGGTGGTCACCGAGTCGCCCAGCTTGGCGAGCACCCGGGCGCCGGTGATGTCGGTGACCGGCGCGGGCTCCGCGGGCATCCCCTCGAAGTACGGGGGGCGGCGCACGTAGGTGCTGTGCTCGTCCCAGGCGAAGACGTCGCCCTGGGGGGTGGGCAGCGACTGCCAGCGCTCGTCGCCGGCGAAGACGTCGGCGTAGTCGGTGGTGAACATCTCCTGGGTGATCGACCGGGCGATGGTCTGCTCGATCTCGGCGTCCGAGGGCCACACGTCGCGCAGGAACACCGGCTGCCCGTCGCTGCCGGTCCCCAGCGGGTCGGTCTCGGGGTCCCAGTCCATCGTGCCCGCGAGGGCGTAGGCGATGACCAGCGGCGGGGAGGCCAGGTAGTTCATCTGCACGTCGGGGTTGATGCGGCCCTCGAAGTTGCGGTTGCCCGAGAGCACCGCGGCGACGGCCAGCTCGTTCTCGGCGATGGACGCCGAGACCGCCTCGGGCAGCGGCCCGGAGTTGCCGATGCACGTGGTGCAGCCGTAGCCGACCAGGTGGAAGCCGAGCTTCTCGAGGTAGGGCACCAGGCCGGCGCGCTCGTAGTAGTCGGTGACCACCTTCGAGCCGGGCGCCATCGAGGTCTTCACCCACGGCTTGGAGACCAGGCCGCGGTCGACGGCGTTGCGGGCCAGCAGGGCCGCGCCGATCATCACCGACGGGTTCGAGGTGTTCGTGCACGAGGTGATCGCCGCGATGACGACGTGGCCGTGGTCGAGCTCGACCGTGCTGCCGTCGGCGAGGGTCACCGGCACCCTCCGGCTCGGCCGGTCGTCGGCGCTGCCCGGCGCGGCGGGCGCGACGTCGTCCTCGAGCGAGGAGGCGGTGGGGGCGTCGGAGGCCGGGAAGGTCTCCATCAGCGCCTCGTCCTGGGTGGTGCCGGCCGTGGCGTCGATCGCCCCGGTCGAGGCGCTGGACGGCGCGGCGGTGCCCGACCCGGCGCCCGGAGCCGTGCCGGCGCCGGCGGGAGCGCCGGCCGTGACGTAGCTGCCGAGGACGGAGCGGAAGGCCTGCTTGGCCTCGGTGAGCTGGATCCGGTCCTGGGGGCGCTTCGGGCCGGCGATGCTCGGCACCACGGTGGAGAGGTCGAGCTCGAGGTGCTCGGAGAAGCGGGGCTCGACGGCCGGGTCGTGCCACAGGCCCTGCGCCTTGGTGTAGGCCTCGACCAGCGCCACCTGCTCCTCGGAGCGGCCGGTCAGGCGCAGGTAGTCGAGGGTGACGTCGTCGACGGGGAAGATCGCGCAGGTGGAGCCGAACTCCGGGCTCATGTTGCCGATGGTGGCCCGGTTGGCCAGCGGCACGGCGCCGATGCCCTCGCCGTAGAACTCGACGAACTTGCCCACCACCCCGTGGGCGCGCAGCTGCTCGGTGATCGTCAGGCACACGTCGGTGGCGGTGGTGCCGGCCGGGATCTGCCCGGTGAGCTTGAAGCCGACGACCTCGGGGATGAGCATGCTCACCGGCTGGCCGAGCATCGCGGCCTCGGCCTCGATGCCGCCCACGCCCCAGCCGAGCACGCCGAGGCCGTTGACCATCGTGGTGTGGGAGTCGGTGCCCACGCAGGTGTCGGGGTAGACGACGCCGTCGCGCTCGTAGACCACGCGGGCCAGGTGCTCGATGTTGACCTGGTGCACGATGCCGGTGCCGGGCGGGACGACCTTGAAGTCGTCGAACGCGCCCTGGCCCCAGCGCAGGAACTGGTAGCGCTCGCCGTTGCGCTGGTACTCGATCTCCACGTTGCGCTCGAAGGCGTCGGCCCGGCCGGCGACGTCGACGATCACCGAGTGGTCGATGACCAGCTCGGCGGGCGCGAGGGGGTTGACCTTCGTGGGGTCGCCGCCGAGGCCGGCCACGGCCTCGCGCATGGTGGCGAGGTCGACGATGCAGGGCACGCCGGTGAAGTCCTGCATCACCACGCGGGCCGGCGTGTACTGGATCTCGGTGCTGGGCACGGCCGCCGGGTCCCAGT
Organism: uncultured Quadrisphaera sp.; assembly: GCA_902806005.1. Classification (GTDB taxonomy): domain Bacteria; phylum Actinomycetota; class Actinomycetes; order Actinomycetales; family Quadrisphaeraceae; genus CADCUY01. Next base: position 11,796 of record CADCUY010000367.1, read on the forward strand.
CGACGAGGGCGCGCACGTGGTCGGCGGTGGTGCTGACGCCGTCCTCGGTGCGCAGCAGGTCCTCGAGCAGCACCTTGAGGCTGAACGGCAGCGTGGCGGCGCCCTCGAGCCCCTCGACGCCGGTGATGCGGTAGTAGTCGTAGCCGCGGTCGCCGACCGTCAGCCGCCCGCGGGCCCCGAAGCTGTCGACGCTGGTCGCTGCGCTCATGGTGGTCTCGCCTCTCGTGGGGCACTCGCCGGCCCTCGTCGGCACTCGCGGTCCAGCCCATCCTGCCTCAGCCGCGCGCGGGGCCCGGCGGGGCGGGGACCGAAAGTATCTTGACGTCAAGATACCAGGGCGTGACCGCCCGCACCAGGGGCGGCACCCGATCGCGCGGGCCGCTCAGGCGGGGGCCGGCACCAGCCGTGCCACGCACTCGACGTGGTGCGTCATGGGGAACAGGTCGAACGCGCGCAGCCCCTCCAGGACGTACCCGTGCTCGGCGAAGGTGGCCACGTCGCGGGCCAGGGCCGCGGGGTCGCAGGCCACGTAGACCACCACCCGGGGGGCGAGGGCGGTGACGCCGGCGACCACCGCGCGCCGGGCGCCGGTGCGCGGCGGGTCGAGCACCACCACGTCGGCGCGCCCGGCGCCGAGCTCGCCGGCCAGCCCGCCGGCCAGCACCGGGCCCACCCGGCCCTGCACCAGGCGCACCTGGGCGAGGTCGCGCAGGTTGCGCCGGGCGTCGGCGTTCGCGCGCGCGTCGGACTCCACGGCCACCACCCGTCCGTCCTCCCCCACGGCCTGCGCGAGCGCCGCCGCTAACAGCCCGACGCCGTAGAACCGGGCGCGCGCCCGCCCCCCCGCCGCGGCCGCCGCCGCCTCGAGCACCGCCGCCGCCAGGGCGCGGGGCGCCCCGGGGTGCACCTGCCAGAACCCGGAGCCGGTCACCCGGAAGGTGCGCGGCCCGCCCGGCAGCTCGACCTCCTCGGCGACCCAGGTGCGCCCGCTGACCCGCGTCACGCCGTCGTCCGGGCCCGCGCCGCGCACGGCCACCGACGGGGCGCCGGGCAGCGACGGCACCCGCACCCGGCGGCCGCCGACGGGCTCGAGCAGCACGAGCCGGTCCTCGCCGACCGCGGGGGCGACGACCTCGACCGAGGCCACCCCGGGCCACCGGGCCGCCGTGGTCACGGGCACCTCGCGGACCCGCGGGTGGGCGATCCGGCACCAGTCGACCGGCACGACGTCGTGGCTGCGGTGCACCCGCAGGCCGGCGCGGCCGCCGGGGGCGACGGCGTAGCGCACCCGCGTGCGCCACCCGAGGCCCGCGCCGTCGCCGTCGCCGTCCCCGTCAGCGGCGGCGTCGCCGAGGGACGCAGGGACGTCCTCGACCACCACCTCGACGTCGAGGCCCGCCAGGCGCGACAGCTGCTCGACCACCACCGCCGCCTTCAGCCCGTGCTGCGCCGCCGGGGCGGCGTGCTGCCAGTCGCACCCCCCGCACCGGCGGGTGCCGAGGGAGGCGCGGGCCCAGGGGCACGGCGGCTCCACCCGGTCGGGCGAGGCGCGCAGCACCTCCACGGCGTCGGCGCGCCAGTACGAGGCCGTGCTGGCCGGGTCGCCGCCCTCGGTGAGCACCGCCCGCACCCGCTCGCCGGGCAGCGCGTGGCGCACGAAGACCACCCGCCCGGCCGCCCCGTCGGGCCCGGCGGGCAGGCGCGCCACGCAGTGGCCCCCGTGGGCGACCGGCCCGACCTCCAGCTCGACGACCACGGGCTCCGCCCGGCGCCGCCCCTCGGGCGGCGGCTCCCCCAGGGCCGGGTCGTCCGGCGCCGGCCCGTCGGGCACCGCGTCCGCAGGCGCCGCGCCCTCGGGCGGCTGCTCCGCAGGCGCCGTCCCCTCGGGCGGCTGCTCCGCAGGCGCCGTCCCCTCGGGCGGCTGCTCCGCAGGCGCCGGGGTCACTCGCGGCCGTCCCGCGGGTCGGGCAGCCCCTGGCGCACCAGGCCCGGGGTGGCGCCCTCCCACCGGTCCTCGCTGCCCTCGGCCGACGCCAGCTGCCACGGCACGCTGGCCACGACCACGCCGGGGGTGAACAGCAGCCGGCCCTTGAGCCGCAGCGCCGTCTGGTTGTGCAGCACGTGCTCCCACCAGTGCCCGACCACGTACTCCGGGATGTAGACCACCACCAGGTCGCGCGGGCCCTCGCGGCGCAGGCTGCGCACGTGGTCGACGATCGGCCGGGTCACCTCGCGGTACGGGCTGTCGAGCACGGTCAGCGGCACCGGGATCTCCGTGGCGTCCCACGCGGCCTGCAGCGCGGCGGTCTGCTCGGGGTCGACCCCCACCGTCAGCGCCTCCAGGCTCGACGGGCGGCCCACCTTGGCGTAGGCGAGGGCCCGCAGCGTCGGCTTGTGCACCTTGGAGACGAGCACCACCGCGTGCACCCGCGCCGGCAGCGTGGTCCTCAGCGGTCCGGGCTCGACGGCGAGCTCCCGGGCGACGGTGTCGTAGTGCCCGCGGATGGCCCGCATCATCACGAAGAGCACGGCCATCACCACCAGGGTGATCCACGCCCCCCGGGTGAACTTGGAGATGAGCACGACCACGAGCGCGGAACCGGTCATCGTCAGCCCGACCGCGTTGACCACCCGGGAGCGCACCATGCGGGCCCGCTCGCGCGGGTCGTCCTCGGTGGCCAGCAGCCGGGTCCAGTGCCGCACCATCCCGAGCTGGCTCAGCGTGAACGAGACGAACACCCCGACCACGTACAGCTGGATCAGCCGCGTCACCTCGGCGTCGAAGGCGACGATCAGGACGACGGCGGCGCCGGCGAGGGCGAGGATCCCGTTGGAGAACGCCAGGCGGTCCCCGCGGGTGTTGAGCTGCCGCGGCAGCAGCCCGTCGCGGGCCAGGATCGAGCCCAGCACGGGGAAGCCGTTGAAGGCGGTGTTGGCGGCGAGCACGAGGATCAGCCCGGTGGCGACGGTGACGGCGAAGAAGCCGACCGGGAACCCGTCGAAGACCGCCGCGGCGATCTGCCCGAGCACGGGGCGCTGCACGTAGCCCTCCCCCACCGGCACCCCGTCCCGCAGCAGCTGCTCCTCGGGGTGCTCGGCGAAGCGCACGCGCAGGTGCGTGGCGAGGTTGACCACGCCCAGCAGCATCGTGCTGCTGAGCAGCCCGAGGACCAGCAGCGTCGTCGCCGCGTTCCTCGACTTGGGCTTGCGGAACGCCGGGATCCCGTTGCTGATCGCCTCGACCCCGGTCAGGGCCGCGGCACCGGAGGAGAAGGCCCGCAGGAGCAGCAGCGCGCCGGCCAGGCCGGTGATCCCGGCCTGGAACTCCGCCTCGGGGGCCAGCGTGAACCCGGCGCTCTCCGCCTCGGGCAGGTCGCCGAACAGGGCCCGGAACAGCCCGACGGCGAGCATCCCGAGGACGGCGACGATGAAGGCGTAGGCGGGCAGGGCGAACAGCGCGCCCGACTCGCGCACCCCCCGCAGGCTGGTCGCGGCCAGGAGCGCGACCAGCGCCACGGCCAGCGGCACCTCGGAGCCGGCCAGCGCCGGCAGGGCGGTCGCGGCGAACTGCGCGGCCGAGGAGATCGACACCGCGACGACGAGCACGTAGTCGACCAGCAGCGCGCTGCCCACGACGAGCCCGCCCGCACGGCCGAGGTTGGTGTTCACCACCTCGTAGTCGCCGCCCCCCGAGGGGTAGGCGTGCACGTTCTGCCGGTAGCTGGCGATCACCGTGAGCAGCACCACGACGACGACCAGCGCCACCCACGGCGAGAAGACGTAGGCGCTCACCCCGGCCAGCGCCAGGGTCAGGAGGATCTCGTCGGGCGCGTAGGCCACCGAGCTCAGCGCGTCGGAGGCGAAGACCGGCACCGCGATCCGCTTGCGCAGCAGCGTCTCGCCCAGCCGGTCGCTGCGGAAGGGCCGCCCGACGAGGAGGCGCTTGACCGCGTCGGTGACCTGCACGACGGCGATGGTAGGGCGCGGGGACGACGGCCCCCGCGACCCCGCCGCGTGTAGCGTCCTCGCCCGGAGGTGGTGGCGTGCACATCGTGATCATGGGGTGCGGCCGGGTCGGCTCGACCCTGGCGCTCGGCCTGCAGGGGCTCGGGCACGACATCACCGTCATCGACCAGAACCCCGACTCCTTCCGCCGCCTCGGCGACACCTTCGGGGGCAGCACCGTCACCGGGCTCGGCTTCGACCGGGCCACCCTGCGCGAGGCGGGCATCGAGCGCGCCGAGGCGTACGCCGCGGTGAGCAGCGGCGACAACTCCAACATCCTCGGCGCCCGCGTGGCCCGGGAGACCTTCGGCGTGCAGAACGTCGTCGCCCGCATCTACGACCCCGGGCGCGCCGAGGTCTACGAGCGCCTCGGCATCCCCACCGTGGCGACCGTGCCCTGGGCCGCCGACCAGGTGCTGCGCCGGCTGCTGCCCCAGGGGTCCGTGGCCCAGTTCCGCGACCCCTCCGGCGGCGTCGTGCTGCTCGAGGTGGGGGTGCACCGGGCGTGGGTGGGCACCCGGCTGGTCGACCTCGACCAGCGGCTGGAGGTGCGGGTGGCCTACGTCACCCGGTTCGGCCGCGCCACGCTGCCCACCCCGGACACCGTCTACCAGGAGGGCGACCTGCTCCACGTGCTGGTGCAGACCGGCCGGGTCGTCACCGTCGAGGCGGCGCTCGCCGCGCCGCCGCAGCAGGAGGGCTGAGCGCGTGCGCGTCGTCATCGCCGGAGCCGGCAGCGTGGGGCGCTCCATCGCCCGCGAGCTGGCCGCCAACACCCACCAGGTGCTGCTGGTCGACAAGGACCCCGCCGCCATGAAGATGTCGTCGGTGCCGCAGGCGGAGTGGCTGCTGGCCGACTCCTGCGAGACCTCGTCGCTGGCCGAGGCGCAGCTGGAGACCGCGGACGTCGTCGTCGCGGCCACCGGCGACGACAAGGCCAACCTCGTCACGGCGCTGCTGGCCAAGACCGAGTACGGGGTGCCGCGCACCGTGGCCCGGGTGAACAACCCCAAGAACGAGTGGATGTTCGACGAGGCGTGGGGCGTGGACGTCGCCGTCTCCACCCCGCGCCTGATGACGGCGCTCGTCGAGGAGGCGGTGACCGTCGGCGACCTGGTGCGGATGTTCACCTTCCAGCGCGGTCAGGCCGCGATGGTCGAGCTCACCCTCCCCGGGCACTCGCCGCTGGTCAGCTCCCGCGTCGGCGACGTCGGCTGGCCGCCGGAGACCGTGCTGGTGGCGATCATCCGCAGCGGCCGGCCCATCGCCCCGGGCCCGGACGACACCCTCGAGGCCGCGGACGAGCTGCTGCTGCTCACGGTCGCGGAGTCGGAGGCGGAGCTCCAGGCGCTGCTGGCGCCGCGGCACTAGGGCTCGCCGGGCGCTCGCGCAGCGCGGCCCACGACACCCAGGCCAGGGCCGCGAACAGCGGCACGCCCATCACCAGCCGGGCCACCCCGAGGGCGCCCACCTGCCCCGAGTAGTACAGGGGCAGCTGCACCGCGAGGCGCAGCACGAACAGGGCGGCGAAGGCCCACGTCAGGCGCTGGTAGATCCGCATCCGCCGCCGGTCCTGGCGCCAGCCCGGGCCGACGGTCAGGGGCCCGACCAGCAGGCCGATCACCGGGAGCGGGCCCACCCGGGGCCAGGGCAGCGTGGAGAGCAGCAGCACCACGGCGTAGGCCGTGTTGATGACGAAGCCCGGGGTGTAGAAGTCGGCGGCGTCGCCGGTGCGGCTGGCCGACCACGCGCAGACCGCCACCCCGACGGCGCCGGCCAGCGCCGGGGCCAGCGGCAGCCGCGCCACCAGGCGGGCGAGGACGGCGACGCCCGCCCCGGCGAGCGCCACGGCCACCGAGAGCCGCAGGTCGCGGGTGACCGTGAAGACGGTGACGAAGGCCAGGCCCGGCAGCACCGCCTCGACGACGCCGCGGGGGCCGCCGACGGCCGCGGCCAGCGAGAAGGTCTCGCTCGTGGCGGCGCGCGCCAGCCCGCTGCGCGGCGGGGCCGGGGAGGGGGCGCCGGAAGAGGGGCCCGTGCTCACGCGGTGGCCCGCGGCACCAGCTCGTAGCGGGGGTTGTAGAGGACCTTGCGCCCGTCGGTGCACGCCACGAAGCCCTCGACCCGGATCGACGCCCCCGCCTGCACCCCGGCGATCTCGCGCCGCCCGAGCCAGACCAGCACCAGCGAGCCGGTGCCGTCCGAGAGCTCCGCCTCCAGCGCGGGCACCCCGCCCTGGGGGCGCAGGGTCACCGCCCGCAGCGTGCCCGAGACCACGGCTCGGCGGCGGCCGGCGAGCTGGGCGCAGGGCGTGCCGCCGAGGCGGGCCGCCTGCGCGACGTCCTCGTCGGCGCGCAGCTGCTCGCGGTCGGCGGTCAGCCGGCCCAG
>CADCUY010000368.1 GCA_902806005.1 uncultured Quadrisphaera sp.
GTCGTGCTCGGTGCCCTGCGCACCGGCGTCGTCCCCGTCGTCCTCTACCCGGGGCTGCCGGCCGCCGAGCGCGCGGCGCTCGCCGAGGACGCCGACCCGGCCGTCGACGTCGCCGACGACCCGGCCCGGCTGCTGACCGGGACGGGGGAGGCCGAGCTCGCCGACGTGCCGCTGGCCCGCCCCATGCACTACACCTCCGGGACGACGGGACGCCGCAAGGGGGTGTGGTCCGGGGTCCTGGCCGACGACGACGCACGGGCGCTGGCCGCCGAGGAGATCGACCTCTGGGGCTTCGACCGCGACGACCGGCACCTGGTGCTCTCGCCGCTGCACCACAGCGCACCGCTCCGGTTCGCGATCCACACCCTGCTCGCCGGGGGAGAGGTGCTGCTGCCCGGCCCCTTCGACGTGGCCCGCGCGGCCGGCGCGATCACGGAGCTGCGCCCCACCACGACCTTCTGCGTGCCCACGCACCTGCAGCGGCTGCTCGCGCACGACGACGTGGACTGGTCGTCGTTCCGCCGGCTGGTGCACGCCGGTGCACCCTGCCCGGAGCCGCTCAAGCGGGCGGTGCTCGAGGCGCTCCCCGAGGGCAGCGTCTGGGAGTTCTACGGCTCGACCGAGGCGCAGTTCACCGTCTGCTCGCCGGAGGACTGGCTGGCGCACCCGGGCAGCGTCGGCCGGGCGCGGCCGGGGCGGTGCCTGGAGACCGACGAGCGCGGCCTGCTGTGGTGCGCGGTGCCCCGGTGGGCCCGCTTCGAGTACTGGCGGTCCCCCGAGAAGACCGCGGCGGCCTGGCGGGGGGACCGCGTGACCGTCGGCGACCTCGGGCGGGTCGACGACGACGGCGTGGTCTGGCTCGACGGGCGCCGCGAGGACCTCGTGATCTCCGGTGGCGTGAACGTCTACCCGGCCGAGGTGGAGGCCGTGCTCGACGCGCATCCCGACGTGGTGGAGAGCGCGGTGTTCGGCGTGCCCGACGCCGAGTGGGGCCAGCGGGTGGTCGCGGCCTACGTGGGCGACGCCGACGCCGGCGAGCTGGCGACATGGGCCCGTGAGCGGCTGGCGGCGGCCAAGCGCCCCAAGGCCCTGCACCCGCTCACCGAGCTGCCCCGCACCTCCACCGGCAAGGTGCGCCGGCTGGATCTGCCCGGTGTGCTCGGGCTCGACGGGAACTGAGCGTGCCGCAGCCCGACGTCGTGGTGGTCGGCGCCGGTACGGCGGGGTGCGCGCTGGCAGCCCGGCTGGCCGACGCGGGACGCAGCGTGCTCCTGCTGGAGGCCGGCCCGGTGCCGGTCGGCGCGGCGGACTGGCCGGCCGAGATCAGGGACGCGACCAGCCTGGCCGCGACCGCACCCGGCCACCCGGCCAACTGGGACCTGGTCGCCGAGGTCGTGCCCGGCCGGTCGGTGCGGGTTCCCCGCGGCCGGATCGCCGGCGGCTCCAGCGCCCTGAACGCCGCCGTGTGGA
>CADCUY010000369.1 GCA_902806005.1 uncultured Quadrisphaera sp.
GAGCGCGGAGGCCAGGTCGACCTGCCGCTCGGGGCCCAGCGGCTCGTCGAGCAGCGCGCTGGCCGCGGCGACCCCGGCGACGACGGCTGCGGCCGACGAGCCCACGCCCCGCCCGTGGGGCACCCCGTTGCGGCACTCCAGGCGCAGCCCGGGCTGGTCGGCGTCGGCCACGCCGGCGGCGCGCAGGGCCGCGCGCAGCGAGCGGACGACCAGGTGGTCCTCCCCGCGCGGCACGGCGCCCGCGCCCTCCCCCGCCACCTCCACGGCGGTGGCCGCACCCGGGGCCAGCGCCTCGACCACGACCTCGTCGGTGAGGTCGAGCGCGAGCCCGACCGCGTCGTAGCCCGGGCCGAGGTTCGCGCTGGAGCCGGGCACCACCACGCGCACGGTGCGGCCGGGCACCACGGACGCCGCAGGAGGGCCGGAGCTCACTCCAGCCCCAGCGCGTGGGCCGCCGAGACGGCGTCGACGCCCACCCGCACCGGCGAGACCTGCTGCCCCTCGGCGTCCCGCAGCGCCCACTGCGGGTCCTTCAGGCCGTGACCGGTGACGGTGATGACCACCCGGAGGCCCGGCTCGAGGGCGCCCGCGGCGTGCTGGGCCAGCAGCCCCGCGACGCCGGCGGCCGAGGCGGGCTCGACGAAGATCCCGTCGCGCGAGGAGAGCAGCCGGTGCGCGGCGAGGATCTGCTCGTCGGTGACGGCGTCGATCAGCCCGCCCGACTCCTCGCGCGCGGCCACGGCCTGCTGCCACGACGCGGGGTTCCCGATCCGGATGGCGGTGGCCAGGGTGTCGGGGTGGTCGACCGGGTGGCCCTTGACGATGGGCGCCGCGCCGGCGGCCTGGAAGCCCCACATCCGCGGGCGGCGGGTCGCCGGACCGTCGGCCTCGTACTCGGTGTAGCCGCGCCAGTAGGCGGTGATGTTCCCGGCGTTGCCGACGGGCAGGCAGTGGACGTCGGGCGCGTCGCCGAGCGCGTCGACCACCTCGAACGCCGCGGTCTTCTGCCCCTCGATCCGGGCCGGGTTCACCGAGTTGACCAGCTCGACGGGGTAGGCGTCGGAGATCTTGCGGGCCACGGTGAGGCAGTCGTCGAAGTTGCCGTCGACCTGGAGCAGGGTGGCCCCGTGGGCGATGGCCTGGCTGAGCTTGCCGAGGGCGATCTTGCCCTCGGGCACCAGCACCCCGCAGGTCATGCCCGCGGCGGTGGCGTAGGCCGCGGCCGCCGCGGAGGTGTTGCCGGTCGACGCGCAGATCACCGCCCGCGCCCCCAGCTCGGCGGCGTTGGAGATCGCCATCGTCATGCCGCGGTCCTTGAAGGAGGCCGTGGGGTTGCAGCCCTCGACCTTCACCATCACCTCGCAGCCGGTCAGCTCGGAGAGGTGCCGGGCGGGCACCAGCGGCGTGCCGCCCTCCCCCAGGGTCACCACGGGCGTCGCCCGGGTCACCGGCAGCCGGTCCCGGTACTCCTCGATCACGCCGCGCCACAGGTGGGCCACGTCAGCTCCCTTCCACGCGCAGCACGGATGTGACGGACTCGACCGACCCCAGGCCGGTGAGGTCGCCCACGCAGCCGGCCAGGTCGGCCTCGCGGGCGGTGTGGGTGGTGACCGCGAGCGCGGCCGCGCCGCGGCCCCCCGCGGGGGTCTGGCGCACGGTCTCGATGGAGACGCCGCGGGCGGCGAAGACCTGCGCCACGGCCGCGAGCACCCCGGGCCGGTCGGCCACCCGCAGGCGCACCTGGTAGCGGGTGCGGGCCTCGCCGACGGGCAGCACGGGCATCCGGGTGGTCGGCGCCGCCGAGCGCGGGGGCACGCCGTCGACGCGGTGGCGCGCGGCGGTCACGAGGTCGCCGAGGACGGCGGAGGAGGTGGGGCGCCCGCCCGCGCCGCGGCCGTAGAACATCAGCTCGCCGGCGGCCTCCGCCTCGACGAACACGGCGTTGAACGCGCCCCGCACCCCGGCCAGCGGGTGGCTGCGGGGCACCAGGGCGGGGTGCACCCGCACGCTGACGCCGCCGGGCGCGCGCTCGCAGGTGGCGAGCAGCTTGACCACCAGGCCGGCCTCGCGGGCCGCGGCGACGTCGTCGGCGGTCACCCCGGCGATGCCCTCGCGGTGGACGGCGCTCAGCGGCACCGGGGTGTGGAAGGCCAGGCGGGCCAGCAGGGCGGCCTTGGCCGCGGCGTCGTGGCCCTCGACGTCGGCGGTGGGGTCGGCCTCGGCGTAGCCGAGCTCCTGGGCGCGGGCCACGGCGCCGTCCAGGTCGGCCCCGGAGGCGTCCATCTGGTCGAGCACGTAGTTGGTGGTGCCGTTGACGATGCCGAGCACCCGCTGCACGCGGTCGCCGGCGAGGGAGTCGCGCAGCGGGCGGATGATCGGGATGGCCCCGGCGACGGCGGCCTCGTAGTGCACCTCGACGCCCGCGGCGAGCGCCGCGGCCTCCAGCTCGGGGCCGCTGTGGGCCAGCAGCAGCTTGTTGCCGGTGACCACGCTCGCGCCCGCGGCCATCGCCTCCAGGAGCAGGGTGCGGGCGGGCTCGAGGCCGCCGACGAGCTCGACGACGACGTCGGCGCGGCGCACCAGGCCCGCGGCGTCGGTGGTCAGCAGCTCGCGGTCGACCTCCGGGTGGCGGGGTGCGGCGAGGTCGCGGACGGCGACGCCCACCAGCTCGACCGGGGCGCCCGCGCGCTGGCTGAGCTCCTCGAGCAGGGCCGAGCCGGCCGCGAGGGCGCGCGCCACCTCGGTGCCGACCGCCCCGCAGCCGAGCAGGGCCACGCGTACCGATGCCACTGCTGCCTCCCGCCGGGTCCGCTCGGGCGCGTCCGGTGTCGGGACGTCCCGACCCATGGTCTCAGGCCCGTGGCCGGGCCGGAGCGACCTGGCGCATCCGGGGGGCTGGAGCGACGCGCGTCACCCCACGAGCCGTCGGACGAGGGCGGTCCGGACGGTTAGCGGCGCTCAGCCGCGGCGAGCCGGTGGACCCACTCCGGGCTGGTGATGCCGAGCTTGCGGTCAGTCACCAGGCGGAGCTTGGCGGCGTTCACCTGCACCTGCGTCACCCGGTGGACCTTCGGACGCGGCGTGACCTCGCGCTCAGCCGGTTCCACGGCCATCGCTGTCCTCCTCCGGATCGATGAGCTCGTACTCGTCCGTCCCATCGTCCTGCAGCGGCTCCTCCTTGTCGACGTCCCGGCTGCGCACCGCCCGCAGCAGCCGAGCCTCCTCGCGCCCGGCAAGACCGCTGTCGGCCAGGTAGACCAGCACCGCCAGTCCGACGGCGGCCCGCGGGGCGTCGTCCTCCAGACTCAGGTCGAGCGCCCACTGGGCTCGCTTCCACCACTGGTCCCGCCGGTCCGCCTGGGCCCGCTGGACGATCGTCACCACACCGACCACCAGAGCGACCAGGGCTACGACGCCCGTCGCGACCGGCCCGAGCAGCGCCACCTGCTCGAGGCTCATCCGCTGCCAGCTCCTGAGTCCACGTCCCTGACCGTACGAGCGACCACTGACACCGTGCCCGGCGTCGGGCGGTACCGGTCACGCGGCCAGGCGGCGCGCGACCTCCTCGTTGCGCGCGCGCAGCAGCGCCGCCATCACCCGGCGCACCGCCAGGGCGTCGGCGGCGCGGCCCAGCGGCCCCAGCGGGCTGGTCCACGACATCGCGTCGACCTGGCGGGTGCGGCCCGGGGCGATCCGCACGAAGGTGTGCTCGTGGCGGTAGGCCGCGAAGGCCCCCGCGACCATGGTGTCGACGAAGCGGGCGCGGTCGGGGCCCTCCTCGAGCACCGCGATCTCGCTGGTGTGGCGCACGGGCACCACCCCGAACAGCCGCGCCGACCAGCGCACCCGCTCGCCGGAGTCGATGTGCCCGCCCGCGCGCAGCCCGGGGCCGGTCACCGGGCGCACGGCGTGCCGCCGGAAGGCGGCCACCTCCACGTCGAGGTCGAGGTTCACGCGCAGCGCCTCGGCGACGTCGGCGTCCAGGTCGGTGGTGGCGGTCAGGACGGGCACCGCGCCACTGTGCTCCCGCCGCGGCCCGCGGGCGACCCGCGCCGCCCGTCCGCTCAGAGCTGGGCGAGCAGGTGGTCGCGGCGGCGCTCGAGCAGCTCCTGGCTGGCCGAGGCGGACGCCGGCCCCGGCACCGCCTTGCGCAGCGCCACGTGCACCCGCGCGTGCGGCTCGCCGGTGCGCGAGGCCACCTGCGCGACGAGGCGGTTGACCTCCCGGCGCAGGTCGGCCGCGGCCCGCCAGGAGACCTCGCTGTCGGCCGGGGCCGCCAGCTCCAGCAGCCCCTGCTCCCCCTCGTCCGCGGCCGCCGCGCGCGAGGTGCGCCGGCGGATGTCGTCGTCGCGCTGGCTCAGCAGCGCCGCGGTCTGCTCCGGGGTGAGCAGCCCCGGCAGGCCGAGGAAGTCCTCGTCGTCGGCGGAGACCTCGGAGCCGGGGCCGCTGGCCAGCACCGCCCGCCCCGCGTGGAGCACGTGCGCGAACTGCGCGTCGGCGTCGAGGGCCTCGAAGTCGCCCGCGCCGGCGCCGGTGGGCTCGCGCGGCGGCAGGGGGTCGAGGTCCTCGCTGGGCTGCGCGGGCGGCGGGATGACGTGGTGGCGCTCCTCCTCCATCGCGGCGGCGAGGGTGAGCAGCGGGCGCACCGCGGGCAGGAAGACGGTGGCCTGCTCGTGCGGGCCGCGGGCGCGGACGACGCGGCCGACGGCCTGGGCGAAGAACAGCGGGGTGCGGTAGCTGGTCATCCAGGCCAGCACCGCCGCCCGCGGCACGTCGACGCCCTCGGAGACCATCCGCACGCACACGGCGATGCGCTTGGTCGAGGTGGTGAAGGCCTCGATCCGGCGGGAGGCGCCCTTGTCGTCGGAGAGGATCAGCTCGGGCGCCTCGCCGGTGACCCGCTTGACGATCGCCGCGTAGGCGCGGGCGTCGTCCTGGTCGGAGGCCAGCACCAGGCCCGCGGCGTCCGGCACGCCGGTGGCCCGCAGGTGGGTGATCCGGTCGTCCATGGAGGCGATGACGTGCGGCACCCACTGGCCCTTGGGGTCGAGCACCGTGCGCCAGGCCGTGGCCTCGACCGACTTCGTGCCCGGCTCCGACAGCGAGGCCGCGACGACGTCGCCCGCGCTGTTGCGCCACCGGGCGGTGCCCGTGTAGGCCGCGAAGACCACCGGGCGCACCACCTGGTCGCGCAGGGCCTCGCGGTAGCCGTAGGTGTAGTCGGCGCTGGAGACCAGCTCCCCGTCGCCGCCGCCGCCCACGTAGCGCACGAACGGGATGCGCTCCCCGGGCTTGGTGCGGAAGGGGGTGCCGGTGAGGCTCAGGCGCCGGGCGGCGCGGTCGAAGGCCTCCTCGACGGCCTCGCCCCAGGAGAGGCCGTCGCCGGCGTGGTGCACCTCGTCGAGCACCACCAGGGTGCGCCGGGCGGTGGCGCGCGCGGCGTGCAGCATCGGCTTGCCGGCGACCTGCGCGTACGTGGTCACGTAGCCGCGGGTGCCGTCGCGCACCGGGCCCACGGCGTTGGTGAGGGTCGGGTCGAGCACCAGCCCCAGCGCGCCGGCCGCCTCGGCCCACTGGGTGCGCAGGTGGTCGGTGGGGGCGACGACGACCACCCGGTCGATCGTGCGCGCGGCCAGCAGCCGCTGCGCGAGGGTGAGGGCGAAGGTGGTCTTGCCCGCGCCGGGGGTGGCGGTGACGAGGAAGTCGGCGGGCGAGGCCTCCTCGTAGCGGGCGAGCGCCTCGGCCTGCCACGCGCGCAGCGGGCGGCCGCCG
>CADCUY010000370.1 GCA_902806005.1 uncultured Quadrisphaera sp.
GGCCGAGGTGGACGGGGCGGGGCTCGACGCCGGCGTCGGGGTCGCCGTCGGGGTCGCCGTCGGGGTCGCCGTCGGGGTCGCCGGGGGCGCCGTCGGGCTCGCCGGGGTCGACGTCGGGCTGGACGTCGCGGGGCTGGACGTCGGCGACGGGCCCGGCGTGGGGCCGGTGGTCGGCGACGGACCGGTGGTCGGCGCGGTCGTCGGTGCGGGCTCCGTGGTGGGCGTCGGCTCGGGCGTCGGCTCGGGGTCGGGGGCGGTGCGGACGATCGGCCGCAGCGAGAAGCTCTTGCCCACCTCGAAGCCGTACCCGGAGGCCGCCAGCCCCTCGGCGGTGGCCAGGAGCACGTCCGGCTCGGAGTCGACGCGCCAGTCGTTGGTGTTCCCGGCCTCGCTGATGGCGAAGTTGAACCAGGTGAAGCCCACGACGTCGTCCTGCCGCGCGAGCCCCTCGAAGAACGACGCCGTCCACAGCGTCTTCAGCCGGCGCGACTCGGTCGAGCCGTCCTCGGTGGCCCCGACCTCCGCGAGGAGGATCGGCTTGCCCGGGGCGACGGCGCGCAGCGCGGCGAGGGTCTTGTCGAAGGTCGCCGCGAACGTCGGCTGCTGGCGGGTGACGTCCTCGGGCCGCAGGTAGCCCGACATCCCCACCCAGTCGACGTACTCGTCGCCGGGGTAGTACTCCGAGATCGGCCGGAAGCGGGAGCTGGTGAGGTTGTCGATGCGGTTCGGCGCCCACACCCAGATCACCTCGTCGCCGGCGCCGGCGGCCTCGAAGACCTCGTGCACGTGCCGCCACGCCTCGACGTACGAGCCCTGCGGGTTCTTCGGCGGGCCCGACTTGCTGACCTCGGTCCACCGGTACCAGTCGCCGTTCATCTCGTGGTCGAAGCGGATGACGACGGGCAGCCCCAGGGCGTCGACCTCGGCGGCGTACGCGGCGAGGTAGGCGTCGTGGTCGCCCGCGGCGATCGAGGGCAGGGAGTAGTCGGTGAGGTCGGTGGGGTCGGCGAGGGGCCGCGACTCCCACGTCATCACCGGCAGCCGGCCGTCGCGCCAGGCGGCGGTGACCCGGGCCTCGTCGTAGTCCGAGTCCCACCCGTCGTAGAAGCTCTCCATGCTGGTCTGGCGGGCCAGGGCCCCCTCGAGCTGGCTGGTCTCCTCGCGGGTGGCCGTGGCGAGCCCGAAGTGCTGGCCGGTGGCGAGCAGCGCCGACCTCTCGGGCACGCGCAGGGGCGGCGGGCCGGCCGGCGGCACCGGCTTCTGCGGCGGGGCCTGAGGCTCACCGGTGCGCGGGTCGAGGCGCGACTTCAGCTGCTCGCAGGCCAGCCCGTCGCCGTCGCCGTCGAGCAGGGCCAGGCGCACCGGCTCGGCGGCGAAGGCGGCCTGCGCGGCCTCCTGGTCGGGGAAGCTCGCGCACGACGGGGTGGCGGGCCGCGGGACGGCCGGCC
>CADCUY010000371.1 GCA_902806005.1 uncultured Quadrisphaera sp.
GCGCGGCTTGGAGCCCCGCCCGCCCGTCGGGCCCCCCCGCCCACGCGGCGCCGAACCGCCCGGCCACCACCGGCCACGGGCGGCGCATCAGCGCGGTCAGCAGCGACGCGCGGGTCATCCGCGCCCGCCGGCGCTCCGGGCGCTCGCGGATCGGCGAGGGGTGGTGGTGCACCACGAGCTCCGGGGCGTAGGCCAGGCCCCAGCCCGCGGCCGTGAGGTCCAGGGCCACCCGCTCCTCCTCGCCCGGGAAGACGACGACGTCGTCGAAGCCGCCGACGGCGAGGAACGCCTCGCGCCGCACCACGGCGGCGCACGCGGCGAAGCCGAGGACCGCGGGCCCCGGCAGGTCGGGCGAGGCGCCCAGCGGCGAGCGGGCCATCACCTCGCACAGGGGGTCGAGCCGCTCCTGGGGGCCGACGAGGATGCGCCCGGCCAGCAGGGCCGCGCGGGGGTGGGCGTCGAGCAGGGCCACGGCCCGGGCCAGCGACCCGGGCGCCCACCACGAGTCGTCGTCGGCGAAGGCCACGTACCGGGTGGCCGCGCGGGCCGCGCCCACCGTGCGCGCCACCGCTCCCCGGTTGCGCGGCAGGGCCACGAGGTCGACGTCGGGGAAGCGCTCGCGCACCGCGGCCGGGGTGCCGTCGGTGGAGGCGTTGTCGACCAGGACGACGGGCGCCTCGTGCCGCGGCAGCGAGCGCAGCAGCTCCTCGCGCCGGTCGCGGCTGGCCACGACCACGGTGACGGCGGCGCCCAGCGCCTCGGCGCCCGGACCGGCGCTCACCCGACGTACCGGCGGGCGGTCGAGGCGGCCTGCGCCGCCTCGAGGGAGGCGAAGCGCGCCTCCACCTCCGGGCTCAGCGGGCGCCGCTCGCGCAGCACCCACCCCAGCCCGGCGGCGGCGTCGAGCAGCCCCAGGGCGGTGGTGCGGTCGCGCGGCACCGTGGCCGCCAGCACCCGCAGCCGGCGCAGCGCGGCCGGCCAGGGGCGGCGCAGCAGCGTGAACCACACGGTGTTGCGGATGCCGTGGCGCCGGCGCAGCGAGGCCTCGCGGAGCACCGACGCCTCGTGGTGCACGACCAGCTCGGCGAGGTAGCACAGCTCCCACCCGGCGCTGGCGAGGTCGGCGGCCATGAGCTCCTCCTCCCCGCCGAGCCAGAGCCGGCGCGAGAAGCCGCCCACCGCGGTGAACGCCTCGCGGCGCACCACCGAGGCGCCGGCGAGGAAGCTGCCCAGCGCCGGGCCGGGCAGGCCGGGGCGCCGCGGTGGCACCGGGGAGTCGCGCAGCTCCGCGACGATGCCGTCCTCGGTGCCGCGCGGCTGCACGACGATGGTCGCGGTCAGCACGGCGACGTCGGGGTGCTCGTCGAGGACGTCGGCCGCGCGGGCCAGGGAGCCGGGCTCCCACCAGGTGTCGTCGTCGCAGAAGGCGACGTAGCCGGCCTCCACCCGCGCCACTCCCACGTTGCGGCCCAGCGCGCCGGCGTTGTAGGGCAGGGCCACCAGCTCCAGGCGCTCCGCCGCCACCGCCTCGCCGAAGCGGGCGCGCAGGGCGGGCACGGTGCCGTCGGTGGAGCCGTTGTCGACGGCCACCACCCGCGGCCGCTCGGGCAGGGCGAGCAGCCGGGCGACGGCCCTGACCGCCTCGTCCCGGCGGTTCCAGGTGATCATCACCACCGCGACGCGGGGGTCGCCGCCGCCGGGCCCGGGGGACGACGGGGGGCCGGTGCGGCCGGCGGGCGCGGGTGCGGTGGTGGTCATCACGTCGCATGATGCCGTCGCAGCGGGGGTAGGAGCGAGGCGAGGGGTCGGCGAGCGTCGTCCGGCCCGTGGTCGCCGCGGACCGACCGCCGCGCACCGCCCCGTCCCACCGCCCCGTCCGACCGATCTGTCCGACCGACCTGAGGAGAGCCCGTGGCGAACCAGCCGAGCCCCATCGAGCTGCAGAAGCACCTGGGCGGGGTCGAGTACCCCGCCAGCAAGGACGCGCTGCTCGAGCACGCGAAGTCCAAGGGCGCGCCGGAGGAGATCCTCGAGCGCCTCGGCACGATCGCCGACCGCGAGTACGACGGCCCCAGCGGCGTGGTCAAGGAGTTCTCCAACGGCTGACCGGCTCACCCGACCGGCGCAGCCCGCCGGTCGCGGGGCCGCCCCCGCTCGCCGCCCGGTGGGCGGGGGACGGCCCCCTCCGGCATGATCCGAGCCGTGGGCCACACCGCAGCGACCAGCGCCGACGCCGGCACCGGCCGGGCGGTGCGCCGCGCCGTGGTCACCGGGGGAGCGGGCTTCCTCGGCAGCCACCTGTGCGCGGCCCTGCTCGACCAGGGCGTCGAGGTGGTCTGCCTCGACAACTTCCTCACCGGCACCCCGGCCAACGTGGCCGGCCTGGTCGACCGCCCCGGCTTCCGGCTGGTGCGCTGCGACATCACCGACTTCGTCCACGTCGCCGGCGAGGTCGACCTCGTGCTGCACTTCGCGTCCCCGGCGTCGCCGGTGGACTACCTCCAGCTGCCGATCCAGACCCTGAAGGTCGGCGCGATCGGCACCCTGCACGCCCTGGGCCTGGCCAAGGACAAGGGGGCGCGCTTCGTGCTGGCCTCCACCTCGGAGGTCTACGGCGACCCGCAGGTGCACCCCCAGCCGGAGGACTACTGGGGTCACGTCAACCCCGTCGGCCCCCGCGGGGTCTACGACGAGGCCAAGCGCTACGCGGAGGCGATGACCACCGCCTACCGCAGCGCCCACGGCGTCGACACCGGCATCGTGCGGATCTTCAACACCTTCGGGCCCCGCATGCGCCCCCACGACGGGCGGGCCATCCCCACCTTCATCCGCCAGGCGCTGCGCGGCGAGCCCCTGACGGTGGCGGGCGACGGCACCCAGACCCGCTCGGTCTGCTACGTCGACGACCTGGTCACGGGCATCCTGGCGCTCGCGGCCAGCGGGCACCCGGGGCCGGTGAACATCGGCAACCCCCACGAGCTGACGGTGCTGAGGATCGCGCACGACGTGCTCGCCGCCACCGGGTCGCGCTCGACGGTGCGCCACGTGGAGCGGCCCGTCGACGACCCTCAGGTCCGCCGTCCCGACACCGCGCTCGCCGAGCGGCTGCTCGGGTGGGCGCCGCAGGTGCCGTGGGAGGACGGGCTGGCGCGCACGGTGGCGTGGGCCGCCGACTCGCAGGTCCTGCGGAGCGCGTAGCGCCCACCGGCCCCGTGGGGCGTCCGCCCCGTCAGGAGCCGGCGGCGGCGCGGGCCGGGGCGCCGGCCGGGTCCCTCGCGGGGCGGTCGTCGGCCCGCAGGGGCTGCAGGTGCGGTCGCGCGGCCGCCAGCACGTCGTCCACCGAGATGGCGGCGAGCACCGGGTCGACCTGCTCGGCGTGGGGGTCGCCGCGGTACCCCGCGGGCGCGGGCCAGAGCACCGCGTGGCGCTCGAGGTCGACCAGCGGTCCCCACTGCGCGGGCCGGCTGGGGCCGAACAGCAGCACCGACGGGGTGCGCGTGGCCGTGGCCACGTGGGCGACGCCGGTGTCGCCGCACAGCAGGGCCCCGGCGCCGCCGACCAGCTCGACCAGCGCGGGCAGGTCGAGGGCCCCGCTGAGGTCGCGCGCCCGCCGGTCGGCCCCGCCGCGGCCGGCCCCGTCCTGCTCCTCGGCGCCGGCGACCCGGGCGCACAGCGACCGCTCGGCCGAGCCCCCGGTGACGACGACGTCGTGACCGTCGGCGAGCAGGGCCCGCACCACCGCTGTCCAGCGCTCCGCCGGCCACCGGCGGGCCGGTGAGGCAGCGCCCGGGTGCACCACGACCGTGCGCCCGCGCCGGTCGCCGACGTCGCCGAGCACGAGGTCGCGCCGCTCGCACGGGGCGCCGACCTCGGCCACCAGGCGGATCCACCGGTCGGCGTCGTGCTCGTCGCGGTCCCACGCCGGGCCGTCGGGGTGGTCGGGGCCGGCGAAGGCGACGACCCGCGAGGGGTGCAGCGACCACAGGGCCGCCGTGCTCTGCGGGCCGTTGCCGTGCAGGTTGACCGCGAGGTCGACGTGCTCGGTGAGCACCTCGGGCGAGGCGGCGACGGCGCGGGTGAGGAGGTCGGGGCTCAGCGGCGCCAGACCTGCGGCGGGCAGCACGGCGTCGACCATGCCCAGCTCCTGCAGCCACCCGCCCACCGGCTGGGGGCACGCCATCACCAGCCGCGCCGCGGGGAAGCGGCGGCGCAGGCCGCGCAGGGCGGGCACCGCGACCAGGGCGTCGCCGAGGCCGAGCGCCCGCACCACCAGCACGGTGCGCACCGCGTCGGGACCTGCGGCGTCGGGACCTGCGGCGTCGGGACCTGCCGTGCCGGGTCCTGCCGCGCCGGGCTCGGGGACCTCGCGGGCTCCTAGGGCCACGACGGCTCGGTCGAGACCGTCACGACGATCTCGCGGACCTCGGTGCCGACCGGCTGGCGCAGGGCGTGCACCACCGACAGGGCCACCTGGCGCGGGTCCATCAGCGCCGCGTCCGGCCCGGGGCGGTACTGCTCGGTGCGGCCGTCGAAGAAGGCGGTGCGCATGCCCGCGGGCACGAGCATCGTCACGCCCACCTCGCCGGCCAGCTCCAGCTGCAGGGCGCGGGTGAACCCGACCACCCCGAACTTGCTGGCGCAGTACGCGGTGGCGTCGCTCGCGGCCCGCAGCCCGAGCGACGACGAGACCGTGACCACCGTCCCGCGGCTGGCCCTCAGGTGCGGCAGGCAGGCGCGCACCGCGGCGGCGGTGCCGATCAGGTTGACCCCGATCACCGTCGCCCACGCGTCGGCGCTGACGTCCTCGAGGCGGCCGACCGCATCGGTGCCCGCCGCGGTGAACAGGGCGGTGGGCGGGCCGACCTCGGCCACCAGGGCGTCGACCGCGCGCTGCACGGCGGCGGCGTCCGAGACGTCGGCGAGGGCGTGCGGGCCCCCGGCCGGGGGCGCCGCGCGGTCGATGACCGCCGCCGTGCCGCCGAGGGCGGTGACGACCTCGACCACGGCCGCGCCGAGCCCGCTGGAGCCGCCGGTGACGTACACCGTGCCCAGCTCGCGCTGGGCGGGCAGCGCCGCGGCGGCGGGCTCGCCCGCGGTGGGGGGAGTGGTGCTGGTCACGTGACCTCCAGGTCGGCGGGGGGGCTGAGGTCGGCGGGCGGGCTGAGGTCGGAGGGCGGGGCGCCCGGGGCGACCTTCGCCCCGCGGGCGAGGATCTGCGTGGTCGACCGGCCGTCGAGGTAGGGCAGGAGCACCACGCGCCCGCCCCAGCCGCGCACCAGCGCGGCCTCGGGCAGCTCGGCCCCGCCGTAGTCGCCGCCCTTGGCCCACACGTCCGGGCGCAGCGAGGCCAGCGCGGTGCGCGGGTCGTCCTCCTCGAAGACCACCACCGCGTCCACGCTGTCCAGGGCCCGCAGCACGCTGGCCCGGTCGTCCTGGCCCGAGACCGGCCGTCCCGGGCCCTTGAGCCGGCGCACCGACTCGTCGCCGTTGAGCAGGACGACGAGGGCGTCACCCAGCCGGCGGGCGGCCTCCAGGCAGGCCACGTGCCCGGCGTGCAGCACGTCGAAGCACCCGCCGGTGGCCACCAGCGTCCCTCCGGTGGCGCGCACCCGGGCCAGCACCGCCTCGAGGTCGCCGCCCTCGGGGCGGGCGGCGCCCGGCTCCTGCGCCGCGCGCCAGCCCGTGACGCCGCCCGCGGCGACCCACGCCGAGG
>CADCUY010000372.1 GCA_902806005.1 uncultured Quadrisphaera sp.
GGCGGCGGCGCCGGCCAGGGTCGCGCCGTCCGGCGCGAGCAGCGGCTGCCCGCGCAGGGCCTGCCAGACCACGAGGACCACCGCTCCGCCGTACGCGGCGCCGGCGAGCAGGACGACCCGCAGCCGCGTGCGCTCCCCCAGCCCGCCGCCGCGCGGCGAGGCCAGCACCAGGGCGAGCAGCGGCAGGGCCTGGAGGGCGTGCATCCCGACGAAGTGCCCCACCCGCAGGTCGCCGCCGGTGGTGCTCCAGCCCAGCAGCGGCAGCCCGGGCCCGCCGTCGGCGACCCCGACGGCGTGGGCCCCGGAGGGCGGCTGGGCGACCATGAGGAACCCCACCGACAGCCCGGCGACGGCGATCACCAGGCCGAGCCGCAGCGCCCAGGTGAGCGCTCGGTCGGCCAGCGGGGCCCTGAGCAGCGCGGCGCCGATGACCAGGGTGGCGAGGTAGAGGACGGCGATGAGCAGGCCCATCGCCGAGTAGAGGGCGCCGTCGAGGTCGGTGGCGATGTTGAAGTGGCTCTGCCGGCCGCGCACCACCTGCCCGACGATGATGGCCATCTCGGCCACGGAGGCGGCCACGATCACCGTGCCGGCCCACCAGGCGGGCCGGTGCCAGCGGGTCAGCCGGCTGGTCATCCACGCCAGGGTCACCGCGTAGGCGGCGAAGGACAGCGCGAACTTCATCGGCTTGGCCCAGATCGGCATGCCCGCCAGCACCCGGTCGTCGACCAGCCAGGCGAGCGCGGTGACCGCCGCGAGCACGAGCATGGCGCCGGCGAACCACGCCAGCGGCCCGTGCCAGGCGCGGACGGCGCGGACGGCGGTGAGCGCTGCGGCCACGACGGTCCTCCTTGACACTGTTAACCTCTGCCCGTGCCACCGTAGGCATCCTGGTTGACACTGTCAAGGAGATCCGTGGTCGCCGCGCCGACGCCCCTCCCGCCGCCCGCGCGACGGCGCGCGGTGGACGCCGCGCAGGTCAAGGCCGCAGCGCTCGAGCAGCTGGCGGACGGCGGGGCCGAGGGGCTGGCGCTGCGCGCGGTCGCCCGCCGGGTGGGGGTGAGCGTGCAGGCGCTCTACCACTACTTCGACTCCCGCGACGCGCTGGTCACAGCGCTGGTCGCCGACGCCTTCACCGCGCTCGCCGCCGCCGTGACCCGGGCGGCCGACGACGCCGGCCCTGCGGTGCGCGAGCGGGTGGTGGCCGCCGGCCTGGCCTACCGGACGTGGGCGGTGGAGCACCGCAGCGCCTTCCTGCTCGCCCTCGGCACGCCCCTGCCCGGCTACGCCGCCCCCGAGCACGGGCCCACCACCGCGGCGGCCCGGGCCATGAGCCGGGCCTTCGCGCAGGCGGTGTTCGCGGGGTGGAGGCCGGCGGAGCTGGCATCGCTGCCGGCGGGCGCCGTCCGGCCCGGCACGGGCGGG
>CADCUY010000373.1 GCA_902806005.1 uncultured Quadrisphaera sp.
GCCCGCGCGGGTGGCGGCGCTGCTGGAGCTGCTCGACGCCCGCGCCGCGGCCCTGCTGGCCCGCGACCGCGACGGGTGGCTGGAGCCGCTGGCCACCGGCGGGGCCGCCCAGGAGCACGCGGCCCGCCAGGCGGACGTCTTCGACAACCTCGCCGGCGTGCCGCTGGCCGCGTGGCGGTGGGAGTACGCGGGGCCCGGCGACGTCCTCGGCCTCGAGCGCGCGGCCCTGCTCGGCGCGGTGGGCCCGGTCGCGCCCGCGGACGGCGGGGACGACGCCGGCGCCGCGGTCGCCGCCGAGGAGCCCTGGGTGGCCCACGTCGTGCTCGTCTACCGGCTGCGGGACGGCGGGGGGGAGGTGCGGCGCGAGCAGCACCTGACCCTGCTGCCCGACGCGTCCGCGCCCTCCGGGTGGCGGATCGCCTCCGACCGCGACGGCCCCACCGCCGTCGACCTGTGGGACCTCGGGCCCGTCTCGGTCGCCCGCGGCGAGCGCTCGGTGGTGGTCGGCACCGGCGACGTGGCCGCCCACGTCGCGGTCACCGACGAGGCCGCCCGCCGGGTCGACGAGGTGTGGGGCGAGGACTGGCCCCGCACCTCGCTGGTGGAGGTGCCCGCGACGCAGGCCGAGTTCGCGCTCCTGCTCGGGCGCGGCGACGAGGCCGGGCTGGGCCAGATCGCGGCCGTCACCACCGGCGAGACCGCCGGGGGCGCGGTGGCGACCACCGGCGACCGCGTGGTGGTCAACCCGCAGGGCTTCTCCGGACTCGGCGAGCTGGGCCGCCTGGTGGTGATGACGCACGAGCTCACCCACGTCGCCACCCGCGCCACGACCAGCGCGCCGGTGCCGATCTGGCTGGGCGAGGGCTACGCCGACTGGGTGGGCTACCGCGGCTCCGGGCTCTCGCGCCGCACCGTGGCCGAGCCGCTCCTCGACGCCGTCCGCGCGGGCACCGCACCCGCCCGGCTGGCCACCACCGACGACTTCGACCCCGCGCGGGGCGAGGTGGCGAGGGCCTACGCGGGCTCGTGGCTGGTCGTCGACATGCTGGCCCGCCAGCACGGGGACGCGGCGGTCACCGCCTTCTACCGGGCTGTCGCCTCCGCGGGCCCGGTCGAGGCAGGCCTGGCCCGCGCCCGCCCCGGCCTGTCGGTGCAGGAGCAGGGCGCGGCCCGGCTCGACGCGGCGCTGCGCGCGCACTTCGGCACCGACGAGGCCGGCCTCACCGCGGCCTGGCGCCAGCACCTGGCGCAGCTGGCCCGCACCGAGGGCGCCGCCCCCGCCCCGACGCCGTCCCCCGCGACGCCGTCCCCGGCCCCGTCGACCAGCACCTCCGCCCCCGCTGCGGGCCCCCCGGAGGCCGCGGCCAGCGCGGTAGCGTGACCGGCGTGGGGCGGATCCTGGTCGTCACCAACGACTTCCCGCCCCGCCACGGGGGGATCGAGTCGTTCGTCGCCTCGATGACGGGGCTGCTCGAGCGGGCCGCCCCCGGCTCGGTGGTCGTCCACACCCGCAGCGAGCCCGGCGCCGCCGCCCACGACGCCGGACTGGCGCACCCGGTCGTCCGCGACCCGGCGGAGGTGCTGCTGCCCACCCCCGGCCTCGCGCGCCGGGTGGCCGCCACCGCCCGCGCCCACGGCTGCGACCGGGTCTGGTTCGGCGCCGCCGCGCCGCTCGGGCTGCTCGCCCCGGCCCTGCGCGCCGCCGGGGTGCGCCGCACCGTGGCCAGCACCTACGGCCACGAGGTGTGGTGGGCCGGGGTGCCGGGGACCCGGGCGGCGCTGCGCGAGGTGGCCCGGCGCAACGACGTGCTCACCTACATCAGCCAGCACACCCGCCGGGGCATCGCCCCCGCCCTGCCGCCGGACCGCGCGGCGGCGATGGTGCAGCTGCTCCCCGGGGTCGACCAGGCCCTCTTCGCCCCGGGCCCCGCCGCGCGCGCCGCCGGTGCCGCGGTGCGGGCGCGGCACGGCCTGGAGGGGCGGCCGGTCGTGGTCTGCGTCTCCCGCCTGGTCCGCCGCAAGGGCCAGGACGTCCTGGTGCGCACCTGGCCCGCGGTGCGCGCGGCGGTCCCCGGGGCGGCGCTGCTCCTCGTGGGCGTGGGCGGCCACGGGGCCCACCTCGAGCGCGAGGTCGAACGCCTCGGGCTGCACGGCGACGTCGTCCTCGCCGGCCGGGCGCCGGACGGGGAGCTGCCCGCCCACTACGCCGCCGCCGACGTGTTCGCGATGCCCTGCCGCGACCGCCTCGGGGGGCTGGAGACCGAGGGGCTGGGCATCTGCTACCTCGAGGCGGCGGCGGCGGGCCTCCCCGTGGTCGCCGGACGGTCGGGCGGGGCGCCGGAGGCGGTCGAGGAGGGGGGCAGCGGGGTGCTGGTCGACGGCCGCGACCCGGTGGACGTCGCGGCGGCGCTCGTCGCCCTGCTGAGCGACCCGGCGCGGTCCGCCGCGCTCGGGGCGCGCGGGCGCGAGCTGGTGCTCGAGCGGTGGAGCGACGTGCGCCAGGCCGAGCGGCTGGCCGCGCTGCTCGAGGTCTGAGCCGGCCCGCTCAGCGCCCGTACAGCCCCGCGACCTCGTCGGCGTAGTCCGTGAGCACCGCGGCGCGCTTGACCTTCATCGAGGGCGTGAGGTGGCCGCTGGCCTCGGTGAGGTCGTCGCCGAGGACGACGAACTTCCGGATCGACTCGGCGCGCGAGACCGTGGCGTTCGCCGCGTCCACCGCCCGCTGCAGCTCCGCGAGGACGTCGGGGTCCTTCGCGGCGGGACCGGGGCCGGTCACCGCCTTGCCCTGGTTGGTCAGCCAGGTGGGCAGCATGTCGGGGTCGAGGGTGATCAGCGCCCCGATGAACGGCTCGCCGTCGCCGACGACCACGGCCTGGCTGACCAGGGCGTGGGCGCGCAGCTGGTCCTCCAGGACGGCCGGCACGACGTTCTTGCCCGCCGCGGTGACGATGATCTCCTTCTTGCGGCCCGTGATGGTGAGGAAGCCGTCGGCGTCGAGCGAGCCGAGGTCGCCGGTGCGGAACCACCCGTCGGTGAGGGCCTCGGCGTCGGCGGCCGGGTTCTTCCAGTAGCCGGCGAAGACGTGGGGGCCCTTGACGAGGATCTCCCCGTCGTCCTCGATCCGCACGGTGCAGCCGGGCAGGGGGGCCCCGACGGTGGCCATCCGGACGTCGCGGGGGGTGGTCACGGTGGTGGGCGCGGTGGTCTCGGTGAGCCCGTAGCCCTGGAGCACCGTGAGGCCGACGCCGCGGAAGAAGTGCCCGAGGCGCTCGCCGAGCGGCGCCCCGCCGGAGATCGCGTGCCGTGCGCGGCCGCCCAGCGCGGCGCGCAGCTTGCGGTAGACGAGCCGGTCGAACACGGCGTGCCGCGCGCGCAGCGCGAGCGAGGGGCCCCGGCCGTCCTGCGCCCGGGACCAGGCGATGGCCGTGGCGGCCGCGGCGGCGAAGACCTTCCCGCGTCCCGCGGCGGCGGCCTTCTGCTCGGCCGCGTTGTAGACCTTCTCGAACACCCGCGGCACGGCGAGGATGAAGGTCGGCGAGAACGTCGCCAGGTCGCCGGTGAGGTTCTTGACGTCGGCCGCGTGGCCGAGGGTGACGGGGGAGACCCAGCACAGCACCTGCACGTAGCGCGCGAAGACGTGCGCCAGCGGCAGGAACAGCAGCGTGGAGGCGCCCTCGCCGGCGAAGGACTCGGGCACGTAGGAGACCCCGCTGCGGGCGAGGACGACGAAGTTGCCGTGGGTCAGCTGGCAGCCCTTGGGGCGCCCGGTCGTGCCGGAGGTGTAGATGATCGTGGCCAGGTCGTCGAGGGTGGCCGCCGAGCGCCGGGCCTCGAGCTCCGCGCCGGTCACCGCGCCACCGGGGCCCCCGGGGTCGGCCAGCGCGTCGAGGTCGCCGGCGTCGATCGACCACACGTGGGCCAGGTCGGGCAGGGCGCCGCGCACGCCCGCGACCAGCTCGGCGTGGTGATCGGACTCGACCACCACGGCCACGGCCCCGGAGTCGGCGAGGATCCACTGGGCCTGCTCGGGCGCGGAGGTCTCGTAGACCGGCACCGTGACGGCCCCCGCGAACCACACGGCCGCGTCGACGAGGGTCCACTCGTAGCGGGTGCGGGCCATCAGCCCCACCCGGTCTCCGGGCCGGACGCCCGAGCCGACCAGGCCCCGCGCCAGGGACCGCACCTGGTCGAGGAAGGCGGGGCCGGTGACGTCGAGCCAGCGCGCGCCGTCCCAGCGCCGGTACAGCGGGCGCGCGGTGGTCGCCGCGCAGGCGCTGAGCACGAGGTCGGTGAGGTTCGAGGTGGGGTCGACCTCGACGTCCAGCGGGGTGTGGTGCTCGGTCACGGGACCCTCCGGTCTCTCCCGGCGCGCTGCCGCGGGGGCCGCCCCGGCGCTGGGGCGGTGGGCGGCCAATGTAGCGGGGACGGGGCCGCTGCGGTGATCGGTGCGGCAGCGTCCCCCGTCCGCGTGCACCCCGCGTCCCCCGCGCGGGTAGCGTCCGGCGACGTGCACAGCATCGGCGTCGACATCGGCGGCACCAAGATCGCCGCCGGAGTGGTCTCCGCCGAGGGCGAGGTGCTCGCCCGCGTGCGCCGCCAGACCCCGGCGACCGACCCGCAGGCCATCGAGGAGGCCGTGGTCGACGCCGTCGCGGAGCTGCGCGCCGGGCACGAGGTCGACGCCGTCGGGGTGGCCGCCGCGGGCTTCGTCGACGCCGGCCGGTCGACGGTGGTCTTCGCGCCGAACCTGGCGTGGCGCGACGAGCCGCTGGGCACCGACCTCGCGGCCGCCCTGGGGCTGCCCGTGGTGGTGGAGAACGACGCGAACGCCGCCGGGTGGGCCGAGTTCGTCCACGGCGCCGGCCGCGCGGTGCAGGACATGGTGATGCTGACCATCGGCACGGGGCTCGGCGGCGGGGTCATCGTCGGCGGCGAGCTGCTGCGCGGGCCGCACGGCTTCGCCGCGGAGCTGGGGCACGTGCGCGTGGTGCCCGACGGGCACGTGTGCGGCTGCGGCAACCGGGGCTGCTGGGAGCAGTACGCCTCCGGCCGGGCGCTGGTGCGCGAGGCGCGCGCCATGGTCACCTCCGGGGGCCCGGTCGCGCAGCGGCTGCTCGACCTCGCCGGGGGCGACCCCGGGGCGATCACCGGCCCGCACGTGACGCGCGCGGCCCGCGACGGCGACGCCGCGGCCCAGGACCTGCTCGCCGACCTCGGCCGCTGGATCGGCGAGGGGGCGGCCGGGATGGTGGCGGTCCTCGACAGCTCCGCGGTCGTGGTCGGCGGCGCGGTCGCCGAGGCCGGCGAGCTGCTGCTCGAGCCGGCCCGGGCCGCCTTCCACCGGCAGCTGCCGGCCCGCGGCTACCGGCCCGAGGCCGTGCTGCTCCAGGCCGAGCTGGGCAACGACGCCGGCATGATCGGCGTGGCCGACCTCGCCCGCCGGCGGTGACCGCCGCCGCACCGCCACGCGGGGTCGGGCCGCGGGCCCTGGCCGTCGGGGTCGACGTGGGGGGCACGAAGGTCGCCGCCGGCCTGGTCGACGAGGCCGGGAACGTGCTGGCCACGACCCGCCGCCCCACGCCCGGCACCGACGTCAGCCGGGTCGAGGACGTCGTCGTCGAGGTGGTCGGGGAGCTGACCGGCCGGGTGGCCTCGGGGGA
>CADCUY010000374.1 GCA_902806005.1 uncultured Quadrisphaera sp.
GAGGTGCACGCTCTGCTCGACGCCGACCCGTTCACCACCGCCGGCGACGTCGTCGCGGAGCGGTCGGTCGTGGGGTGGACGGTGGTGCTGGGCTCGGCGCGGGCGGCGCTGACCGGCGCCTAGGGGCGCCGGCCGCTCAGCGGAAGCGCGCGGCCACCGCCGCCCCGTGCGCGGGGAGGTCCTCGGCGTCCGCCAGGGCCACCACGTGCGCGGCGACGCCGGCGAGGGCCTCGCGGGAGTACTCCACGACGTGGATGCCGCGCAGGAAGGTCTGCACGCTCAGCCCCGAGGCGTGCGCGCTGGTGCCCCCGGTGGGCAGCACGTGGTTGCTGCCGGCGCAGTAGTCGCCCAGCGAGACCGGCGAGTGCGCCCCGACGAAGACGGCCCCCGCGTTGGTCACCCTCGCCGCCACGGCGGCGGCGTCCGCCGTCTGCACCTCCAGGTGCTCGGCGCCGTAGGCGTCGACGACGGTGAGCCCGGCGCCGACGTCGTCGACGAGCACCGCGAGCGACTGGACGCCGGTGAGCGCGGTGCGCACCCGCTCGGCGTGCTTGGTGGCGGCGACGAGCCCCCCGTCGCCGGCGCCGCCCCAGAGGGCCGCGTCGACGGCGTCGACCAGCCCGGGCGCGTCGGTGACCAGCACGGCCGCGGCCATCGGGTCGTGCTCGGCCTGGCTGACCAGGTCGGCGGCGACCAGCACGGGGTCGGCGGTGGCGTCGGCGAGGACGGCGATCTCGGTGGGTCCGGCCTCGGAGTCGATGCCGACGACGCCGCGCAGCAGGCGCTTGGCGGCGGCGACGTAGACGTTCCCCGGGCCGGTGACCACGTCGACCGGGGGGCAGGCCTGGGTGCCGTCGGCCTCGCGGGCGCCGAGGGCGAGCATCGCCACGGCCTGGGCGCCGCCGACGGCGTAGACCTCGTCGACGCCGAGCAGGGCGCACGCGGCGAGGATCGTCGGGTGCGGCAGCCCGCCGTGGTCGCGCTGCGGGGGGCTGGCGACGGCCAGCGACGGCACGCCGGCGACCTGGGCGGGCACCACGTTCATCACCACCGACGACGGGTACACGGCCCGGCCGCCGGGCACGTACAGGCCGACCCGGGCCACGGGCACGAACCGCTCGGTGACCGACCCGCCGGGCACGACCCGCGTGGTGACGTCGGACCGGCGCTGGTCGGCGTGCACGAGCCGGGCACGGCGGACGCTCTCCTCCAGGGCCGCGCGCTCGGCGGGGTCGAGGCCGGCGAGCGCCTGCTCGAGCGCGGCGGCCGGCACGCGCAGCTGCGGCACGCGGACGCCGTCGAAGCGCTCCCCGAGCGCGCGGACGGCGTCGGCGCCGCCGGTGCGCACGGCGTCGACCAGGGGGGCGACGTCGGCGGCCGCGGCCTCGACGTCGACGGCGGCGCGGGGCAGGGCCGTGCGC
>CADCUY010000375.1 GCA_902806005.1 uncultured Quadrisphaera sp.
GTCCGCTCGCGGGCGCGGCGCCGCAGGCCGGCCGCCGCCACCCGCTCGTCGGGCCGGTCGACCGCGGCCCACACCGCGTCGAGGGAGAGGTCGAGCACCCCGGCGATCGCGGCGACGGTCGAGAACGCGGGGGTCGCCACGCGGCCGGACTCGATCTTGCGGAGGGTCTCCGGCGAGACCCCCGCGTCCAGCGCGGTCTCGAGCATGGAGCGCTCGCCCCGGGCGCGGCGCAGCAGGGCGCCGAGGCGCCGCCCGCGCTCGACCTCGGCCGCGGTGAGCGGCAGCCTGACCACGGCACCGATGATAGTCCCGGGATAGCATGACCGGTATTGTTGTACGCCGGTCGAGTTCGAGGAGGACACCGCGTGATCGAGCTGCTGAGCCCCGCCGAGCTGCCGCGGGCGAGGGCCGCGGGCGCGCTGGTGGCCGACATCCTCACGTCGCTGCGCAGCCGCAGCACGGTCGGCACGAACCTCCTCGACGTCGACCGCTGGGCCCGGGAGATGATCGACGCGGCGGGCGCGCTGTCCTGCTACGTCGACTACGCGCCGTCCTTCGGGCGCGGCCCGTTCGGCCACCACGTCTGCACCTCGGTCAACGACGCCGTGCTCCACGGGCTGCCGCACGACTACGCCCTCGCCGACGGCGACCTGCTCTCGCTGGACCTCGCGGTCTCCCTGGGCGGGATCGTGGCGGACTCGGCCGTCAGCTTCGTCGTGGGCGGTGCGCGGCCCCCGGAGAGCCTGGCGATGATCGCCGCCACCGAGCGGGCGCTGGGCGCCGGCATCGCCGCGGCCGGGCCGGGGGTGCGCCTCGGCGACGTCTCCCACGCCATCGGCACGGTGCTCACCGGGGCGGGCTACCGGGTCAACACCGAGTTCGGCGGGCACGGCGTCGGCTCGACGATGCACCAGGACCCGCACGTGTCGAACACGGGGCGGCCCGGTCGCGGGTACCGGCTGCGCCCCGGGCTGCTGCTGGCCCTGGAGCCGTGGGTGATGGCCGACACCGCCGACCTCGTCACCGACCCCGACGGGTGGACCCTGCGGAGCGCGACGGGCTGCCGGACGGCGCACAGCGAGCACACGATCGCCATCACCGAGGACGGGGCGGAGGTCCTCACCGCACCGAGCCCGGCCCCCCGGCCGGCGACAGCGCCGCCGCGGCGGTGAGCACGCCGACCACGTGCCGGAGCGCGTCGAGCGCGGACGCCGGGGGCTCGCCCTCCGCCAGGGCCCGCAGCAGCGCACCGTCGACCACCGCGAGCACCAGGCGCGCCGTCGCCGTCGTGGCGGGCGCCCCGCCGCGGCGCAGCACCTGCGCGAGCAGGGCGTCGAGCTCGGCGTCGTAGCGGATGACGACCGGGCGCAGGGCGGGGTGGCGCGCGGCCCCGAGGTAGCGCTCGTAGACGGTGAGCAGGG
>CADCUY010000376.1 GCA_902806005.1 uncultured Quadrisphaera sp.
GGCCAGCGGCGCGGCGGCGCCGTGGTCGGCGACGCCGTCGGCGAGGTCGAGCCGCGCGGCCTGCAGCGGCTTGGCGGTGACGATCTTCGCGGGCAGCAGGGCGTCGACCCGCGGCGGCGCGGTGGTCGACCAGCCGGCCTGCGCGGCCCGGGCGGCCGCCATGGCCACGCTGACCTCCAGGCCGTCGCCGACGACGGCCACGGCCCCCACCGAGACCTTGACCGGCAGCCCGCCCACGCAGGCGAAGACGTCGCCGCGCTCGACCTTGTGCTCCTGCAGCGGGGCGGTGAAGGTCCACACCACCTTCTCGCTGCGCGGCCCGGCCACGGTGACGGCGCCCGCCAGCCGCAGGCCGCCGAGCACGGTGGCGTCGGCGACCGCCGCGGGGTCGCCCCCGGCGGCGACCTCCTCGACCACCCGGAAGACGTCCTGCCAGACCGCCTTCTCCTCGCGCAGGTGGTAGCCCAGCACCCCGGCGAGCACGCGCCGGGCCTCGCGCTCCGGGTCGTCGTCCGGGGTGCCGGCGTCGGCCCCGCCGAGCAGGTCGGCGGCCCGCTGCGCCAGCTGCTCGCGCAGCTCGCTCGCCGGGCTCGGCGCGCTCGCGACGGCGTCGCCCTCGACGGCCGGGGCCTCGACGACCAGCGGCCGCAGCTCCCCGGAGGCCACCGCGCCCTCGCGCAGGGCCAGCAGGTAGGTGCGCAGGTCGCGGGTGGAGTCGCAGTCGAGCCGGTTGTAGTCCTCGATCCGGGCGAGCACCTCGGGGTCGCCGGTGCGCCGGTACGCCTCGTACTGCTCGATGCTCTCGCCGGCGGTGGCCACCGCGCCGCCGTGCTCGGCGCCGTACAGCCGCTCGATCTTCTTGATCGAGTACGACGGGACGCCGGCCCGCAGCCCGCCGCGCACGGCGGTGTAGAGGTCGACCAGGACGCCGCCGGCCAGCCACGCGTCGACGACGTCGCCGCGGGTGGCGTGCTGGAAGGCCAGCCGCTTCAGCGCCGTCTTCTCGTAGGAGGCGTAGTGGTAGACGTGCAGGCCGGGGTGGCGGGCGCGCCGTTCCTCGACCCAGTCGACGAAGGCGGCGAACGCCCGGCCCTCCTCGGCGCGGTCGTGGGCCCAGAAGGCGGTGAACGCCTCGCCGTCGTGGGTGGCCCCGAACAGGTACTCCAGGCCCGCCGCGTCGGCCGGGCCCGCGGCGTACAGCGGGTCGCCCTCCATGTCGAAGAAGACGTCGCCCGGGTCGGGCTCGGGCAGCAGCCACAGGCCGGGGCGGACGTCGGCCGCCCCCGCGGTGGCCGGGTGCGGGCGCAGCCGCACGGGCACCTCGCCGGTGGTGCGGGCCTGCACCTGCAGCGCGGCCTGCTCGCGCAGGGCCTCGAAGGTGGCGGGGGCCAGGTGCGGCACGGGCCCGGGGGC
>CADCUY010000377.1 GCA_902806005.1 uncultured Quadrisphaera sp.
GCGCTCGCGGCGTCGCGGCTGGCAGCGCTGCGCGCGGACCTGTCGGCGGCCCTGGGCCTCTAGCCCGGGAGCTCAGGCCCCCGGCAGCCCGTCCAGCACCGCGCGCGAGGCCGAGAGCCCCAGCCGGGTCGCGCCGGCGTCGAGCAGGGCCAGGGCCGCCTCCGCGGTGCGGATGCCGCCCGAGGCCTTGATCCCGAGCCGGTCGCCGACGGTGGCGCGCATGACCTCCACCGCGTGCGCGCTGGCCCCGCCCGCGGGGTGGAACCCGGTCGAGGTCTTGACGAAGTCGGCGCCCGCCGCCTCCGCGGCCGCGCAGGCGGTGGCCAGCTGCTCGTCGTCCAGGGCCGCCGACTCGACGATCACCTTGAGCACCCGCGGCGGCGGCACGGCGGCCCGCACCGCCGCGACGTCGGCCTCGAGCGCCGCGCGGTCGCCCTCGCGGGCGGCCCCCACGTCGATCACCATGTCGACCTCGTCGGCCCCGTCCGCGACCGCCTGCGCGGCCTCGGCGGCCTTGACCGACGACTTCACCTTGCCCGAGGGGAAGCCGACCACGGTCGCGACGACGAGGCCCTCGGCGCCGGCCAGCGGCAGCGCGGACGGCGAGACGCACACCGCCAGCACCCCCAGCTCCCGGGCCTCGGCGACCAGGGCCGCGACGTCGGCGGAGGTGGCCTCCGGCTTGAGCAGCGTGTGGTCGATGAGGGCGGCGACCGAGCGCCGGTCGCGGAGCGGGGTCGCGGTCATGCCGGCCAGTCTCCCAGGAGGCGAGGATGGGCGCCGTGCCCCCCGCCTCCGGCCCCGCGCCGCTCGTCGCCCGCGTGGTCCTGCTCTGCGGGCCGAGCGGGGTGGGCAAGACCTCCCTGGTGCGCCGGCTCGGCCTGCCCGCGGTGGCCCTGGACGACCACTACCGCGACGCCGACGCCGAGGGCCTCCCCCACCGCCGCGGCACCGTCGACTGGGACGACCCCCGCAGCTGGGACGCCGACGCGGCCCTGGCCACGCTCACCGCCCTGTGCACGCGGGGCTGGGCCGACGTCCCGGTCTACGACATCCCCACCTCGCGCCGCACCGGCACCACCCGCCTGAGCCTGGGCGGCGCGCCGCTGGTGGTGGCCGAGGGCATCTTCGCGGCCCAGCTGGTGGGGCCGTGCCGGGACGCCGGGCTGCTGGCGGACGCCGTGTGCGTGGCGCTGGCGCCGACGCGCACGTTCTGGCGCCGGCTCCTGCGCGACCTCGCCGAGATGCGCAAGCCGCCGGTGCTGCTGCTGCGCCGCGGGTGGGCGCTGTGCCGCGCGCAGCCGGCGCTGGTGGCGCGATGGAGCGCGCTGGGGTGCCGGGTGCTCACCCCCGCGCGGGCCGAGGCCGAGATCAGGGCCCTGGCCGGACGGGCTCCGGCCGGGCGGCGGCCCGCCTGAGCGAGGATGGGGCCATGGCCGCACCGACCACCGACGCCCCGCCCGCCCCCGGGCCCCGCTCCGGCCTCGACCTGAGCCAGGTCGACCCCGGCACCCGCCCCCAGGACGACCTGTACCGCCACGTCAGCGGCCGGTGGCTGCGCGAGCACGACATGCCCGCCGACCGGGCCGTCGACGGCGCCTTCCGCGCGCTGCACGACCAGGCCGAGCGCCACGTCCGCGCGATCGTCGAGGAGGTCGCCGCCGCCGGCGCGCCCCGCGGCACCACCGAGCAGCGGATCGGCGACCTCTACGCCTCCTTCATGGCCGTCGAGCAGGTGGACGCCGCGGGAGCCGAGCCCGTGCGGCCCCTGCTGGAGGAGGTGGCCGGCGCTGCCGACCGCGCCGCGCTCGCCGCCCTGCTCGGGCGCGCCGAGCGGGAGGGCCTGACCGCCCTGGTCGCCGCCTACGTCGACACCGACGCCAAGGACTCCACCCGCTACCTGGTGCACCTGACCCAGGCCGGCCTCGGGCTGCCCGACGAGTCGTACTACCGCGAGGAGCAGTACGCGCCGGTCCGCGCCGCCTACGCCGAGCACCTCGCGCGGATGGCGGAGCTGCTGGGCCTGCCCCCGCTGCTCGGCCTCGCCGACGGCGCCGCCGTCGCGGCCACCGTGCTCGACCTGGAGACCGCGGTCGCCGCGCAGCACTGGGACGTGGTGGCCAACCGCGACGCCGAGCGCACCTACACGCTGATGAGCGCCGCGGAGCTCGCCGGCGCGGCCCCCGGCTTCGACTGGGCGGCGTGGCGCGGCGGCCTCGGGGCCGACGAGGGGGCGATGGCGCAAGTGGTCGTCCGCCAGCCCAGCGCCGTCGCCGGCACCGCCGCCCTGTGGGCGCAGCGCCCGCTGGAGCAGTGGAAGGCGTGGCTGGCCCTGCGCGCCGGCGCCGCGAGCGCGCCCTACCTGGCGGCGCCGCTGGTGGAGGAGAACTTCGCCTTCTACGGGCGCACCCTCTCGGGCACCCAGGAGCTGCGGGAGCGGTGGAAGCGCGGGATCTCCCTGGTGCAGGGGGCGCTGGGCGAGGCGGTGGGCGAGCTGTACGTGGCCCGGCACTTCCCCGCGGCCTCGAAGGAGCGGATGGGCCAGCTGGTCGAGACCCTCGTCGAGGCCTACCGGCAGAGCATCGGCGAGCTCGACTGGATGGGCCCGGAGACCCGCGAGCGGGCGCTGGCCAAGCTCGACGCCTTCACCCCGAAGATCGGGTACCCGCCGCGGTGGAAGAGCTACGACGGCCTCGACGTCGCCGCCGACGACCTGCTGGGCAACGTGCGCCGCTCCGGCGCGCTGGAGACCGACCGCGACCTGGCCAAGCTCGGCCGGCCCGTCGACCGCGACGAGTGGTTCATGACCCCGCAGACCGTCAACGCCTACTACAACCCGGGCATGAACGAGATCGTCTTCCCGGCGGCCATCCTCCAGCCCCCGTTCTTCGACGCCGCCGCCGACGACGCGGCCAACTACGGCGGCATCGGCGCGGTCATCGGGCACGAGATCGGCCACGGCTTCGACGACCAGGGCAGCAAGTACGACGGCGAGGGCAACCTGCGCGACTGGTGGACCGCGGCCGACCGCGAGGAGTTCGACCGCCGCGCGGCCGCCCTGGTCGCCCAGTTCTCGGCCCTGTCCCCGGCGGAGCTGCCCGACCACCGCGTCAACGGGGAGCTCACCGTCGGCGAGAACATCGGCGACCTCGGCGGGCTGACCATCGCCCTGAAGGCCTACGCCCTCGCCCTCGGCGACGCCGAGCCGCCCGTGCTCGACGGGCTCACCGGCCTGCAGCGGGTGTTCTACGGGTGGGCCCAGGTGTGGCGGACGATGGTGCGCGACGAGGAGGCGGTGCGGCGGCTCGCCGTCGACCCGCACTCCCCGCCGGAGCTGCGGTGCAACGCGATCGTCAAGAACATCGACGCGTTCCACGAGGCGTTCGGGGTGGCCGAGGGCGACGCCCTCTTCCTGCCCGCCGAGGAGCGCGTGCGCATCTGGTGAGCCCCGCCGGGAGGGTGCCCGGCACCCTCCCGGCGGCGCTCAGCGCTCCCCGGCGGCGCTCCGCGCCGCTCAGCGCTCCCAGCCGGGCACCACCACGTGCTCGAGCAGCGCCATCCGGGTCTCCTGGTCGGTGAAGGCGGCGTCGAGGCTGTCGAGGGTGACCTGGCGCAGGTCGTCCCAGCTCCAGCCCGCCTGCTCGACCAGGAGCACCATCTCGTCGGTCAGGCCCGTGCCCGTCCAGAGCCGGTCGTCGCTGGAGAGGGTGATGGTGAAGCCCAGGTCGCGCAGCCGCGTCACCTGGTGCTCGGCGATGCTGGGCGCCGCCCCGGTCTGCACGTTGCTGCGGGGGCACACCTCCAGCGGCACCTGCCGGTCGCGCACCGCGGCCGCCACGCGCCCGAACCGCACCCCGCCGCCGGGGCCGGCCGTCACGTCCTCGAGCACCCGCACGCCGTGCCCGATGCGGCCGGCGCCGACCGCGAGCGCGCCCGCCACCGACTCGGGCCCCACGGCCTCTCCGGCGTGCACCGTGAACGGGAACAGGGCCTCGCGCAGCAGGGCGAAGGCCTCGGCGTGGTCGCCGGCGGGGAAGCCGATCTCGGGCCCGGCGATGTCGAAGCCGACCACGCCCTCGTCGCGGAAGGCCAGGGCCGTGCGGGCCGCCTCGAGCGAGCGGTCGGCCTGGCGCATCGCGCAGACGATCGCGCGGGCGGTGATCGACCGGCCCTGGTCGGCGGCGGCGACCTCCCCCGAGCGCAGGCCCGCGGTGACCGCGGCCACGACCTGCTCCAGGCTGAGCCCGCCCGCGGTGCTCAGCTCGGGCGCGAAGCGGCTCTCGGCGTAGACCACGCCGTCGGCGGCGAGGTCGAGCACCGCCTCGTGCGCCACCCGGGTCAGCGCCTCCGCCGTCTGCAGCACCGCCGTGGTGTGCGCGAACGGCTCGAGGAAGCTCGCCAGCGACCCGGAGTCGGCCTGCTCCTCCACCCAGGCGCGCAGCGCGTCGGCGTCGTCCCGGGGCAGCTCGTGGCCGGCCTCCCGCGCCAGCTCGAGCAGGGTCTGCGCGCGCATCCCGCCGTCGAGGTGGTCGTGCAGGACGACCTTGGGCGCCGCGGCGAGCTGGGCGCGGGTGGGGGCGGGGAGCGGCGTGGGGTCGGTCACGGCGGCCACTGTAGGGACGGCCCCCGACACCGCCCGCCCGCGGTCACGCGGTGATGCGCTCGAGCACCACCGGCGTCGTCCCGACCTCCGCGCCCGGCGCCGCCAGCTCCCACCCGCCGTCGAGGGCCTCCAGCGCCCGCTCGAACCGCTCGGGGGTGTCGGTGTGCAGCGTCAGCAGCGGCTGCCCCGCCCGGACGGCGTCGCCCGGCTTCGCGTGCAGCTCCACCCCGGCGCCCGCCTGCACCGGCTCGCCCTGGCGGGCCCGCCCCGCCCCGAGTCGCCACGCGGCGACGCCCACGGCGAGCGCGTCGAGCCGCGCCAGGACGCCGTCGCCCTCGGCCGCCACCACGTGCGCGTGCCGGGCGGTGGGCAGCGCGGCGCCGGGGTCGCCGCCCTGCGCCGCGATCATCGCGCGCCACACGTCCATCGCCGAGCCGTCGGCCAGCTTGTCCGCGGGGTCGACGCCCGTCACCCCCGCGGCGGAGAGCATCTCGGCGGCCAGGGCGAGGGTGAGGTCGACGAGGTCGCGCGGGCCTCCCCCGGCCAGCACCTCGACGCTCTCGCGCACCTCGAGCGCGTTGCCCGCCGTCAGCCCGAGCGGGGTGCCCATGTCGGTGACCAGGGCCACCGTGGTCACGCCCGCGTCGGTGCCGAGCGCCACCATCGTGCGGGCCAGCTCGCGCGCGTCGTCCAGGCGCTGCATGAACGCGCCGGAGCCGGTCTTGACGTCGAGCACCAGGGCGCCCGTGCCCTCGGCGATCTTCTTGGACATGATCGAGCTGGCGATCAGGGGGACGGCGGGCACGGTGCCGGTGACGTCGCGCAGGGCGTAGAGCTTCTTGTCGGCCGGCGCCAGGCCCGGGCCCGCGGCGCAGACGACGGCGCCGACGTCGCGCAGCTGCGCCCGCACCTCCTCGGTGGTCAGGTCGGCGCGCCAGCCGGGGATCGACTCCAGCTTGTCCAGCGTGCCGCCGGTGTGCCCCAGGCCCCGGCCGCTGAGCTGGGGCACGGCCACGCCGTGCGCGGCGACCAGGGGGG
>CADCUY010000378.1 GCA_902806005.1 uncultured Quadrisphaera sp.
GCTGCCCGGCCCCACCGAGGTCGAGCACCACGGGGGTCGCCGCGAGCGCCAGCGCGGCGCGGGCCACCGCGGCCGCGTCGCCCGCCCGCCCGTTGTTGGCCAGCGCGAGCTGGCGCAGCCCCTCGCGCAGGTCCCGGAGGGCGTCGAGCCGGGGTGGACGCGCCGTCGGCCCGGCGCCCCCGTGGTCGCGCAGCCAGACCTCGGCGCGCTCCCCGACGAGCACGTCGGCCCCGTCCGGGCGGTGCAGCGTGTTGATGAGCTCGACGAGGAGGCGCTGCTCGGGGTCGCTCGCGCTCGGCACGTCACCAGCGTACGCCGTTGACAGGTTACGGCCGCGTGGCCAGACTCGGAGTCGTCGAGCACGCCGGCGCCGCCGGTGCTGGCGCACGACGCCGACGGCGGAGCCCCCATGACCTCGACCCCCGACCGCGACACCGAGCCCGCCCGACGGCCCCGTCGGCGGGTGCTGCGCCGCCGGGTGCTCGTGCCGGCCGCCGTGGTCCTCGCCGTGGTCGTCGGCGCCCTCCTGCCGGTGTTCCAGCCGTGGCGGCTCGTCCTCGACCAGCAGGTGGACGAGGCCGTCCCCGCCGCCTCCGCCGAGGCCGCAGAGGCGGGCGCGCCGGCCGCGGCGCCGCCCGAGCCGGTGGTCGTCGCCAGCGGCGAGCTGATCAGCCACGAGCACGCCACGACGGGCTCGGTGCAGGTGCTGTCGCTGGCGGACGGCTCGCGCGTGCTGCGCCTGGTCGACCTGGACACCAGCGACGGTCCGGCCCTGCGGGTGTGGCTCACCGACGCCCCCGTGCTCGGCGGCCGGGACGGGTGGCACGTCTTCGACGACGGCCGGTACGCCGACCTGGGGGAGCTGAAGGGGAACCTGGGCAGCCAGAACTACCCCGTGCCCCCCGAGGTCGACCTCGCCGCCCTGACCAGCCTCAGCATCTGGTGCGACCGCTTCGACGTCTCCTTCGGCGCGGCCGCGCTGACCCTCGGGTGATCAGCGCCGGGGTGGTCCTGGCCCTCCTGGCGAGCGTCGGGTACGGCCTCAGCGACGTCCTGAGCGGCTCGGTGGTGCGCCGGCACTCGACCGCGTCGCTGGCCGTGTGGGCCCAGGTCACGGGCCTCGTGGTCGTCGGCGCCGCAGCCGCGGTGCTGCGGCCCGAGCTGACCGCCGCCGGCGTGGCCCGGGGCGCGGGCGCCGGCGCCGTGGGGGCCGTCGGCGTCCTCGCCTTCTACACCGCCCTGCAGCGCGGGCGCACCTCCGTGGTCGCGCCGGTGGCCGGTGCGGGCGTGGTCATCCCGGTGGTCGCCGGGGTCGTGGGCGGGGAGCCGCTCGGGTGGCGCTCCGGCCTCGGCATCGCCGCTGCCGTGGCCGGCGTCATCGTCGTGGCCGCCACCCCCGACGGCCCGG
>CADCUY010000379.1 GCA_902806005.1 uncultured Quadrisphaera sp.
CGAGGCCCTGCGCTGGGGCGCCGCCGCCGTCGCCAGCGAGACCACGCTGTTCACCCTCGGCCCGGCCCCGGGCGCCCCGGTCGCCGTCGCCGGGGCCGACCCGGAGCGGCCCCTGCGCGAGCCGGCTCAGCCCTCGGGCTGAACCCGCACCACGAGCAGGGCGATGTCGTCCTCCGGGTCGGCGCCCACCCGGGCCAGCAGCGCGTCGCACCACTGCTCGGCGTCCGCGGCCTCGACCTGCTCGGCGGCGGCGCGCAGCGCCTCGAGGCTGAGGTCGAGCCGCTCCCGGCGCCGCTCGACCAGCCCGTCGGTGTAGAGGACGAGGACGTCGCCCGGCCCCAGGTGCACCGAGTGGTCGTGCCGCGTGGTGTCCGGGTCGAGCCCGACCAGCAGGTCGGACGCGCGGAAGAGCAGCTCCGCGCTGCCGTCGGCGCGCACCAGCAGGGGCGGGGGGTGCCCGGCGTTCGACCAGAGCAGGTGCCAGCGCCCGTGGCGCCCGGGCAGCAGGCCCCGCGACGGGGTGGCGGTGACGAGCACCACGGTGGCGAGGAGGTCGAGCGCCAGGCGGTGCAGCGCCTCGTCGAACACCGTGAGCACGGCGGCCGGGGGCTTGCCGAGGGCCTGGGCCACCCCGCGCAGCACGTTGCGCACCTGGCCCATCGCCGCCGCCGCGTCGCGGTCGTGCCCGGCGACGTCGCCGATCACCAGGCTCGTCGAGCCGTCGGGGGCCACGAAGGCGTCGTACCAGTCCCCGCCGACCAGGCTCAGCTCCGCGGCGGGCTGGTAGCGCACGCCGATCTGCAGCCCCGGCACCGCCGGCGGCGGGGTGAGCAGGCTGCGCTGCAGCGTCTCCGACATCCGGTGCGAGCGCAGGGCGGCCCGCTGCTCGCTGCGCCGCACCTGCAGCCGGTCGAGCGCCAGCGCGCACTGCGCGGCGAACGCCCGCAGCAGCTCCACGTCCTCGGGCGCGAAGGTGCGGGCCGAGGCCCACCCGATGGTCAGCGAGCCCAGCAGGCGGCTGCCCACCCGCAGCGGCAGCGAGGCCGCGGCGGCCACGCCGGCCTCCTCCTGCGCCGCGAGCACGCCCGGCATGAGCGCGGCCGACGCGGCGTCCGGCACCAGCACGAGGGTGCCGGTGGCGGCGGTGCTCACCGGCAGGGGCCCGTGGAGCGGCACCTGCTCGCGGGTGCGCCGGCCGGGCGTGCGCGGGGAGGTGACCACCACGTCGAGGACGTCGTGGTCCGGCCGCCGGACGGCCAGGGCCGCCCCGGCGGCCCCGAGCACGGGCAGGCCCGCGTCGAAGACGACGCCGATCAGCTGGTCGACGGTCTCGGCGCCGGCCAGCAGCAGGGCGACCGCGGCCAGCGCCGTCAGCCGGCGGCCCGCGACCTCCTCGGCCGCC
>CADCUY010000380.1 GCA_902806005.1 uncultured Quadrisphaera sp.
CGCGACCCGGCGACCCTGCCGGCGCCGGCGAGCTGGACGACGCTCGAGCTGCGCCCGCACCGGGTCGACGTCTGGCGCGCCGGCGCCGAGCCCGCACCGCCGAGCCGCACCCGCTACGTCCGCGACGACGTCGGCGGCTGGCGGTCCTTCCCCGTGCTGCCGTGAGGCGGCCGCAGGTCAGGCACCGTCGCCGGGCGCAGTCGGCTCCGCGCTCACGTCCAGGCGGACGGCGGCACGGGCGAGCCGCCGGTCGCCGGTCCACAGCCGGGCGTCCGTCGTGAGCCGGGCCGAGGCGAGCAGCTGGGCGTCGACGTAGCCGATGCCGAGCCCGAAGAGCCGGTGGTCCTCGATGAGGGCCGCCACCTCGGCCGTGGTGGCCACCTCGGCCTGCGGCAGGGCGTCCAGCAGCCCGAGCACCTCGGACCTCCGCGACAGGTGGCGCAGGGCGATCTCTCCCGTCACCCAGGGGTGCCCGAGGACCGACCCGCGGTCGAGCTGGTGAGCGAGTGCCGGACGGCCGGCACGGAGGTGGTCGACCCAGATCGAGGTGTCGACCAGGATCACGCGGAGTCGTCGCGACGGCGGCGGGCTGGTGCCAGGTCCGGCTCGCTCCCGCCGAGCCGGGCGAGCCGCCGGGCGCTCTCGCGCTCGATCAGCGCCCGCAGGGCCAGCCGCACCAGGGCGCTCTTCTCGGCGGTCCCCGTCAGACGCTGAGCCTCGGCCACCAGCGCGTCGTCGAGGGCGAGGGTCGTGCGCACGGCGATCACCTCCTCGACATCCGTCACCACATGATGCCCGTCGTCGTGCCTGACGTCCAGACTGGGCGACTCCCCGCGCGACGTCCGATGACGTGGCTGCGGGCCGCAGCCAGCACCGTGAGCGCTCCCGGCCACCCGTAACACGGGCGCAACCACGCCGGGCGCCGCAGTGGCCACAGTGGGGCGATGACCTTCGAGGTGCCCGTCGTCGACATCAGCCCCTACGTGGCCGGCGGGTCGCCCGCCGAGCGCGCCGCCGTGGCCGCCGCGATGGACCGCGCGTGCTCCACCGTCGGGTTCGTGCAGGTGCTCGGCCACGGCGTGCCCCCCGCCGTCACCGAGGCGTTCGCGGCCGCGCTGGACGAGTTCTTCGCCCTGCCGCCGGAGGTCAAGGCCGGGTACCAGGCGCCGCCGAGCGTGAACCGCGGGTACACCCCGCCCAAGAGCGAGTCGCTGAGCCTGAGCCTCGGCGTGGAGCCGGCGACCCGGATGAACGACTTCTTCGAGGCCTTCAACGTCGGGGCGCCCGCGAGCGCCTTCCCCGGGCTCGACCTGCCCGTCGAGGACTACCCGGAGAACCTCTGGCCCGACGCCGCGCCCGGCTTCCGCGGGCCGGTGGAGCGCTACGAGGCCGAGGCCGCCCGGGTCGCGCGCACCCTGACCGCCGTGTTCGCCGACGCCCTGGGCCTGGCGCCCGGCTTCTTCGACGCCGTCACCGGGCACTCCCTCGACGTGCTGCGGATGAACCACTACGCGCTGCCGCCGGGCGAGGTGCACCTGGACGGCGAGCTGACCGGCATGGGCGAGCACACCGACTACGGCATCGTCACCGTGCTGTGGGCCGACCGGGTCGCGGGGCTGCAGGTGCTCGGCACCGACGGCACCTGGAACGACGTCGTGCCCGCCGACGGGGCGCTGCTGGTGAACCTCGGCGACCTCATGGCGCGGTGGACCAACGAGCGGTGGGCCTCCACCCTGCACCGGGTGAAGCCGCCGATCGTCGACGGCACCATCGTGCGCCGGCGCTCGGCCGCGTACTTCCACGACGGCGACGTCGACGCGGTGGTCGCCGCGCTGCCGACCTGCGTGCCGGCGGGCACGGCGCCCCTGCACCCGCCGACCACCGTGGGCGAGCACCTGCGCGCGAAGCTCGCCGGCTCGCGGGCCGGGCAGCGGAACACCGCGGCCGAGCGGGAGGCCGCGCGGGTGCTCGCCTCGGCGCGCTGACCGCCCAGCCGAACGCGGCCTGCCGGCTGCGCCGGGGGGGGTACGACACGGGAGGCCGCTCCTGCGCCCTGATCCAGGGCTCGGGAGCGGCCTCCTGTGTCGTACGCGGCGTGTCGCGCGCCCGCCGCGCCGGGGTGACGGGCGCGCGACGCGCTCAGCTGGCCGGCAGGCCGATCGAGGTGTCGATGAACTCGTTGGTCACCAGGTCCTCGGGGGTCAGGCCCTCGCGCATCGGGGTGCCCTGCTCGGTGTAGATCGGGGCCACGATGTCCATGACCTCCTGCACCCGCGCCAGGTCGAAGTTCCCCAGCGTCTCGTCGGGCCCGTTGCCGACCAGCCCCAGCTCGAGCTGCTGCTCCACCGAGAACTCCGCGACGCCCTCGGAGTAGACCCAGCCGGTGTCGTACTCCTCGACCAGCTCGAGGATCAGCTCGTTGACCGCCGCCGGGTCCTGCACGTAGTCGACCTGCGCCTGCTGGATGACCGGCACCAGCTCGGTCAGGCAGCCCGACAGGTCCTCGAGGGCCTCCTCGCGCACCGACAGGGTGGAGGCGTAGATCGGGTACCCGGCGTCGTCGAGCAGCTCGTAGGTGACCGGGCGGCCCCAGGCCTCGATGTCGTTGGGGTAGATGTACGGCTCGGAGCTGGCGAAGCCCTGCTGGGCGTTGGCGCCCTGCGCGGCGACGAAGCTGGCCGGGCTGCCGTCGTAGCTGCCGTCGACCTGGTCCTCCTGCAGGATGCCGGCGCCGGTCAGGTAGGACATGTACGCCGCCCCCTCGAAGTACAGCACCGTCGCGTCGGTCTGCCCGAGGTCGGCGATGGTCTGCACGTCCGGGTAGGTGGCGGGGTCCCACATGATCATCTGGGGGTTCACCTCGAGCGGGGCGACGACCGCGACGGTGGGCTGCTCGGTCGAGAGCCGCACCTGCTCGTCGGTGTTGGCGTAGCCGAGGGTGATCTCGTCGTCGGTGTACATCTGCGACTGCACGGTCTGGAAGCCGATGGCC
Source organism: uncultured Quadrisphaera sp. (assembly GCA_902806005.1). Classification (GTDB taxonomy): domain Bacteria; phylum Actinomycetota; class Actinomycetes; order Actinomycetales; family Quadrisphaeraceae; genus CADCUY01. The sequence goes on from CADCUY010000380.1 coordinate 2,993, forward strand.
GGGCCGCCCGAGCGCACCTCGAGGGTCACCCCGGTGCCCTCCCCGGCGGCGTCCACCAGGGGCCCGGAGACCGACTTCGCGCCGGCGTCGACGGCCGGGTCCTCGCCGAGCATCTGGTAGAGCCCGCCGTGCTCGGCCTCGGGGTTCCAGTCGGTCTGGATGACGACGGTCTCGGGGCACCCGGCGGCGGCCAGGTCGGTCTCGCCCGTGGCGACCGCGGCCGTGGCCGTGGCGTCGGCGCCGCCGCAGCCGGCGAGCACCGCCGCGGCGACCAGGGCTGTGGCGAGGGTGGGGGCGGTGGCGGCGCGGGGCGTGGGCACGGGGGCTCCTCGGGGCTGGTGCGGGGGGTGGACGGCGGGGGGTGGGGTCAGGCGCCGCGGCGGGACTCGTCGTACCAGGCGCCGACCACGCGCCGGCCGAGCCAGCCGAAGAGGAGGAAGACGACGACCCCGATCAGGGAGGCGGCGATGATGGAGGCGAACAGCTCGGGGCTCTGCAGCCGCGCGCGGTAGTTGTCGATGAGGATCCCGATGCCGGGCTCGCCCTGCTTGAAGAACAGGTCGCCGACGATGGCGCCGATCACCGACAGGCCGGCGGCGATCCGCAGCCCGGCGAAGACGGCGGGCAGGGCCGCGGGCAGCTGCAGCTTCACCAGCCGCGTCCACCGGCCCACCCCGTGCAGGGTGAACAGGTCGTGGTGGCTGCGGTCGACCGACTGCAGGCCGAACAGGGTGTTGGCCACGATCGGGAACAGCGAGATGAGCACGCAGACGATCACCCGGGAGGTGAAGCCGAAGCCGAACCAGAAGCCGATCAGCGGCACCAGGGCGAGGATCGGGATGGTCTGCAGGACCACCGCGTAGGGGAAGAGGGAGCGCTCGACCCAGCGGGCCTGGCTCATCGCGACCGCCCAGGCGGTGCCGAGGACGATGGCGATGGCCAGCCCGGTGGCGGCGACCTGCACGGTGCGGGCCACGGCCTCGCCCATGCGCTCGAGCACCTGCGGCTCGAAGAAGCCGTCGGTGAGCACCGCGTGCGGCGGGGGCAGCAGGAACTGCAGCCGGGGCTCGAGCACGAGGTAGGCCACCGCGTACCAGCCGGCGAGCACGAGCGCGAGCACGGCCAGCGGCGGCAGCCAGCCGCGCAGCAGCGAGCGGCCGCGCGCCGGTGCCACCACCGGTGACGCGGGGGCGCCCGCGGGCGGAGGGCTCGCGGGGGCGCCGGCAGCCGGGGCGCGCAGGTCGATGCTCACGAGTGCCCCTCCCGCAGCGCGGCCGAGACCCGCCCGCACAGGGCGGCGAACTCGGGGGTGAAGCGCAGCTCGGGGTCGCGATCGGCGCCGAACGGCACGTCGACGGCGGTGACGATGCGCCCCGGCCGGCCCGACATCACCAGCACCCGGGTGGAGAGGTAGACGGCCTCGGTGACCGAGTGGGTGATGAACAGGGCCCCGAAGCCCTTGGCCGCGTGCAGGCGCAGCAGCTCGTCGCCGAGGCGCTCGCGGGTGATCTCGTCGAGGGCGCCGAACGGCTCGTCGAAGAGGAACAGCTGCGGCTCGAGCACCAGGGAGCGGGCCAGCGAGGCCCGCATCCGCATCCCCCCGGAGAGGGCGCCGGGCAGCTTCTGCTCGTGCCCGGCCAGCCCCACCAGCTCGATGGCCTCGGCCGCGGCCCGGCGGGTCTCCGCGCGCGGGCGGTGGTGCAGCTCGGCGAGCAGCTCGACGTTGCGGGCCACCGTGCGCCAGGGCAGCAGGGTGGCGTCCTGGAAGACGTAGCCGATCTGCTCCGCGCTGACCTGCGCCTCCCCCGCGCTGGGGCGCTCCAGGCCGGAGGCGATGCGCAGCAGCGTGGACTTCCCGCACCCCGAGGGGCCGACGACGGTGACGAAGTCGCCGGGCGCGACGTCGAGGTCGACCCCCTGCAGCGCCGTCGTGCCGTCGGGGAAGGTCTTCGCCAGCCCGCGGAAGCGCAGGCACGGGGCGGCGGCCGGCGCCGGGCCGGAGGGGGGCGGGGGCGGCGCTGCGGACGTCGCGGCCCGCGAGGAGGGGGCGCTGGTCACGGACACCCCGGAACGCTCGCGCCGCCGTGTTTCACCGGCGTGTGCTGGACGTAACGGCTGCGTCGCGGCTGAAGACCTCGTGCTCGACCCGGGTGCGGGCGAGCAGCCGGCCCCGCGAGAACACCAGCCGCTGGGTGGCCGCCCCCGCCACCGCGGCGTCCAGGGACTCCGCGCGCAGGGCGAGCAGCTCGGCCGCCGCCCCCACCGCCACCGCCGGCTCGGGCAGGCCCATCGCCCGGCGGGCTCCGGAGCTCACCGCGTGCCAGGCCTCCACGGTCGACAGGTGCCCGGCGGACACCAGCAGCGAGGCGGCCTCGCAGGCGTCGGAGCGGCCCATCGGGTTGAAGGGGTCGCGCACGTTGTCGCCGCCGGCGGCGAGCACGGCGCGGGCGTCGAGCAGGGCCCGGACGGCGGTCAGCCCGCGGGGCACCGCGGCCGGCACCCCGCGGCCCTGGAGGAACAGGTTGGTCTGCGGGAGGGCGACCACGCTGACCCCCGCGCGGGCGACCGCGGCGGCCGTGGCGCGGGC
>CADCUY010000381.1 GCA_902806005.1 uncultured Quadrisphaera sp.
CGGAGACCGGCGGCGGGGCGGACTCCCCGGCGCGCCGGCTGCTGCAGCGCGGCCTGCTCGCGCGCATCGACGCGCTGAACGTGGAGCTGCCCCGCGAGATCGGGCTGCACCTGCGGGGCGAGCGCCCCTACGGCCCGCCGCGGGTGCGCCCCGAGCCCGAGCTGGTCGCCCGCGAGCCGAAGGCCGTGGACCGGCAGGCGGCCGGCGCCGCGCTGGAGTCGGTCGGGCGGATCGGCGAGCTGCTGGCCCTGCTGGAGGACGAGCCGGCCGGGCTGTTGCGCAGCGGCGGGGTGGCGGTGCGCGACCAGAAGCGGCTGGCGCGGGAGCTGCACGTGGCCGAGCCCGAGGCGGCCTGGCTGCTGGAGCTGGCGTTCGCCGCCGGGCTGCTGGACGTGGGCGGGCCGCACCGCGACGAGTGGCTGCCCACCCGCTCCTACGACGGCTGGCGCGAGCAGGACCTCGCCGACCGGTGGGCGGTGCTGGCCGCGGGCTGGCTCGCCGGCATCCGGCTGCCGGCGCTGGTCGGGCAGCGGGACGTGGCCGGCAAGGCGGCCAACGCGCTCTCCCCCGACCTCGTGCGGCACACCGCCCCGGCGATCCGGCGCTCGGCGCTCACGGCGCTGGCCTCCTACCCCTCCGGTTCCGGGCTGGCGCCCGACGACCTGGTGGCGCTGCTGCGGTGGCGCACGCCGAGGCGCGCCGACCGGCTCGCACCGGTGCCCGGCATGCTCGCCGAGGCCGCGCGGCTCGGCATCCTGGTCGGGGGCGTGCTGTCCTCGGGTGGTCGCGGGCTGCTGACCGGCGGCGAGGACGGCGCGGCGATCGGGATGCGCGGCCTGCTGCCCGAGCCGGTGGACCACGTGCTCGCCCAGCCCGACCTCTCGCTGATCGCGCCGGGCCCGCTCGTGGCCGAGCTCGCCGACACGCTCGCCGTCGTCGCGGACGTCGAGTCCTCCGGTGGGGCGACGGTCTTCCGGGTCTCGGAGTCCAGCGTCCGCCGGGCCCTGGACGTGGGCTGGTCGGCTTCCGACCTGCACGACTTCTTCACCCGCGCCTCGCGCACGCCGGTGCCGCAGGCCCTGGACTACCTGGTGGACGACGTCGCGCGCCAGCACGGCCGGCTGCGCGTCGGGGCGATCGAGAGCTACGTGCGCTCCGACGACCACGGGCTGCTCGCCCAGGTGCTCAGCGACCGTCGGACGGCGCCGGCCGAGCTGCGCCGCCTCGCGCCCGGGGTGCTGGTGAGCGGGCTGGCGGCCGACGAGGTGCTGACCGTCCTGCGCGACGCGGGGTACGCCCCCGCCGGGGAGAACCCGGGCGGCGCCGTCCTCACCCGGCCGCCGGGCCGCCCGCGCGCCGCCGGTCGGCGGATCACCGGCACCG
>CADCUY010000382.1 GCA_902806005.1 uncultured Quadrisphaera sp.
GGGGGCACGCCGGCGTGGGACGAGGAGCTGGCGGCGGCCGGCGCGGTGGTGGTGGACGTCGACTACCGCCTCGCGCCCGCGGCCGGGTGGCGCGAGCAGACGGCGGACGTGGCCTGCGCCCTCGCCTGGGTGGGCGCGCAGGCGGGGCGCCTGGGGGTCGACCCCGGGCGCGTGGCGGTGATGGGCGAGTCGGCGGGCGCCCACCTGGCCCTGCTCACCGCCTACGCCCCGCCCGACCCCGCTCCGTGCGGCCTGCCCGCGCTCGCGCCCGCTGCCGTGGTGGCGCTGTACCCCCCGACGGAGCTGGTGGCGCTGGAGCGGGCCGACGGCTGGCGGTACCCCGACGTCCTGGCCGGCGAGGGCGTGCTCGACCTCATGGGAGCACCGCCGCAGGACGCCGCGCAGGAGTACGCGGCGGCGTCGCCGCTGACCAGGGTGGGGCCCGGCGCTCCGCGCACGCTGCTGGTGCACGGCGCCCACGACCAGGTGGTGCCGGTCGAGCAGTCGCGCCGGCTGGCGGCCGCGCTGGCGCGGGCCGGCGTCGAGCACCGCTACGTCGAGCTGCCCTTCGCCAACCACGGCTTCGACCGGGTCTGGGGCGGGGTGAGCACCCAGACCACCCGGGCCGTCGTCGCCGACTGGCTGGGTCCGGCGGCGGCCAGCGGTGCCCCGGACGGGCCGCGCTGACACCGCCTCCGGACGGTCGCGAGATCGCGACCGACCGACCACTCGGTAGGGCTAGACCTGTCACGCAATGTCAGTTACGTTCACCCACAGCAAGACCCGGAGCGCCGGAGCTCCGGGAGCACGCGACTCCTTCCCCGCGCACCACCTTCTGTCCGCACGCCCTGACCAGAGAGGTGCACCATGCCCAACCCCGAGCTCCACCCCGCGAGGCGGACCCTCCGCCGACCTTCGCGGATCGTCGCCGTCACCACGGCGATGACCCTGTCGTTCGCCGGCCTCGTCGCCGGGGCCACCGTCTCGGCCGCGCCCAGCGCGCAGGCCGCCGGGTGCTCCACCGCTGACGCGGCCCAGGGCAAGCGCTCCCAGGCGTCCTCGGCCGAGCGCGGTGACCTCGACGCGCCGAAGGCGTTCGACGGCGACCCGGGCACCCGCTGGGCCAGCGCCCGCACCGACGCCGAGTGGGTCTGGGTCGACCTCGGCACCAAGCAGGCGATCTGCGGGGTCGACCTCGTCTGGGAGGCCGCCTACGCCAGCGGCTACCGGATCCAGGTCTCCGACGACGGCACCACCTGGACCCCCGCCCACGAGACCACCACCGGCAAGGGCGGCACGGAGACCATCGCGCTGAACGCGAGCGGGCGCTACGTGCGGATGCTGGGCACCAAGCGCGCCACGACGTACGGCTACTCGCTGTTCACGATGCGCGTGCACGTCACCGACGGCGCGGTGACCCCGACGCCCACGCCCAGCCCGACGCCGACGCCGACGCCCAGCCCGACCCCCACCCCGACGCCGACCACCCTGCCGACGTCCGACGTCCCGGACTTCGGTCCCAACGTGACGATCTTCAGCCCCACCAGCACCGACGTGCAGGCGAAGCTGGACGCCGCCTTCAACTCCCAGCTGCTCAGCCAGACCGCGCAGTTCGGCGACCAGCGGCACACGTTCCTGTTCAAGCCCGGCTCGTACAACGCGTACGCGAACCTCGGCTTCTACACGACGATCGCCGGCCTCGGGCTCAACCCCGACGACGTCACCATCACCCGCAACATCAACGTCGACTCCGGGTGGAACTACGACGACCCGAACAACGCCACGCAGAACTTCTGGCGCTCGGCGGAGAACCTCTCCGTCGACCCCGAGGGCGTGGAGGACCTCACCCGCTTCGCGGTGTCGCAGGCAGCGCCGATCCGCCGGGTGCACTTCAAGGGCAACCTCACCTTCGGCCCCTCGAACCAGGACTACGGGCGGGGCTACTCCTCCGGCGGCTACCTCGCCGACAGCAAGGTCGGCAAGCAGGTCACCTCCGGCTCGCAGCAGCAGTTCTACCTGCGCAACTCCACCCTCGGCAGCTGGTCGGGCGGCAACTGGAACATGGTGTTCTCCGGCGTGGCCGGAGCGCCCCCGGCCGACGTCTCGCACACGGTGCTGCCCACCACCCCGGTCACCCGCGAGAAGCCGTACCTCTACCTGCAGGGCGACGGCACGTACGACGTCTTCGTCCCCTCCCTGGCCAGGAACAGCACGGGGATCACCTGGCCGAACACCCCCGGCACCTCGGTGCCGCTGAGCAAGTTCTACGTCGCCAAGCCCGGTGACAGCGCCGCGCGGATCAACTCGGCGCTCGCCCAGGGGCTGAACCTGTTCTTCACCCCGGGCACCTACCAGCTCGACGCCCCGATCGAGGTCAAGCGGGCCGGCACGATCGTCTACGGCCTCGGGTTCCCGACCCTGGTGCCCACGACCGGGAAGGCGGCGATGACCGTCGCCGACGCCGACGGCATCAAGGTCTCCGGCCTGCTCTTCGACGCCGGGTCCGTCAACTCCCCGACGCTGCTGAGCGTCGGCCAGGCCGGCGTGCACGTCGACCACGCCGCCGACCCGACCGTCGTGCAGGACGTGTACTTCCGCGTCGGCGGGCCGCGGGCGGGGAAGAACACCACGTCGCTGGTGGTCCACAGCGACGACACCGTGGTGGACCACACGTGGATCTGGCGCGCCGACCACGGCGTGGGCGTGGGCTGGACGGTCAACACCGCCGACACCGGCATCATCGTGAACGGCGACGACGTGCTGGCCACCGGGCTGTTCGTCGAGCACTACCAGAAGTACCAGACCATCTGGAACGGCGAGCGCGGGCGGACGATCTTCTACCAGAACGAGATGCCGTACGACCCGCCGTCGGAGGCCGCGTGGACCAGCCCCACCGGCCCGGGCTACGCGGCCTACAAGGTGGCCGACACGGTGAAGACCCACGAGGTGTGGGGCGGCGGGGCGTACGCGTTCTTCCAGACCAACCCCAGCATCCGTGCCGCCCGGGGCTTCGAGGTGCCGCGGACGGCGGGCGTGAAGCTGCACAACTCCCTCACCGTCTCGCTCGGGGACGTCGGCGGCATCACCAACGTCGTCAACGACGTCGGGGGCCCGGTGCCCAACCCGGCGGGCAACACGAGGCCGAGCTACGTGCCCGAGTACCCGTGACGCCTCGCCCCTGAGGCGCGACGCCTGACCGAGCACCCCTCACGCAGCGGCGCCCCCACCACACCGGTGGGGGCGCCGTCGTCGTGCACCGGGCTCAGGCCAGCGTGGCCACCACGTCGGCGGCGCGGCGCACGAGCAGCCCGCGCTCCTCCAGACCCTGCCGGCGGTCGACCACCACGGTGTCGCCGTCGCGCACCTCGCCCGAGAGCAGGGCGCGGGCGAGCTGGTCGCCGATCTCGCGCTGCACCAGCCGGCGCAGCGGCCGGGCGCCGTAGGAGGGGTCGAAGCCCTCCAGCGCCAGCCACTCGCGCGCCGCGTCGGTGACCTGCAGGGTCAGCCGCCGCGCCGCCAGCCGCCCGGCCAGCTGCGCGACCTGCAGGTCGACGATCCGGGACAGCTCCTCGATGCTCAGGGCGTCGAAGACCACGACCTCGTCGAGGCGGTTGACGAACTCGGGCTTGAACGCCGTCCGCACCGAGGCGAGCACGGCCTCGCGCTGCTGCTCGCGGGTCAGCGACTGGTCGACCAGGAACTGGCTGCCCAGGTTCGAGGTGAGCACGAGGATGGTGCTGCGGAAGTCGACGGTGCGGCCCTGCCCGTCGGTCAGGCGCCCGTCGTCGAGCACCTGGAGCAGGACGTCGAAGACCTCCGGGTGCGCCTTCTCGACCTCGTCGAGCAGCACCACCGAGTACGGGCGGCGGCGCACCGCCTCGGTCAGCTGCCCGCCCGCCTCGTAGCCGACGTACCCCGGGGGCGCACCGACCAGGCGGGCGACGGAGTGCTTCTCGCCGTACTCGCTCATGTCGATGCGCACCATCGAGCGCTCGTCGTCGAAGAGGAAGTCGGCCAGCGCCTTGGCGAGCTCGGTCTTCCCGACGCCGGTGGGGCCGAGGAAGAGGAACGAGCCGGTCGGGCGGTCGGGGTCGGAGACGCCGGCGCGGGCGCGGCGCACGGCGTCGGAGACCGCCCGCACGGCCTCGCGCTGGCCGATCACCCGCTCGCCGAGCAGGTCCTCCATGGCCAGCAGCTTGCCGCTCTCGCCGGCGAGCAGGCGCCCGGCGGGGATGCCGGTCCACGCCGAGACGACGGCGGCGATGTCGTCGGGGCCCACCCGCTCGGCGACCATCCGCTCGCCCCGGGCGCCGGGGTCGGCCTCCTCGGCGGCCTGGGCCTCGAGCACCTGCCGCTCGAGGTCGCTGATCTCGGTGTACTGGATCCGCGAGGCGGTCTCGTAGTCGGTCTCGCGCAGCGCCCGCTCGTAGCGGACGCGGGCGTCGTCGAGGCGCGCCTTGAGCTCCCCGACCCGGTTCAGGCCGGCCTTCTGCGCCTCCCAGCGCCCGGCGAGGGCCGCGAGCGCCTCGCTGCGGTCGGCCAGCTCGGCGCGGAGCCTGGCCAGCCGCTCCCGGGAGGCCTCGTCGTCCTCGTGCTCCAGGGCCAGCTCCTCCATCCGCATCCGGTCGACGGCGCGCGAGAGCTGGTCGATCTCGGCCGGGGAGGAGTCGATCTCCATCCGCAGCCGCGAGGCGGCCTCGTCGACGAGGTCGATGGCCTTGTCGGGCAGCTGCCGCCCGGAGATGTACCGGTCGGACAGCGTGGCGGCGGCCACCAGCGCGGCGTCGGTGATCTCGACCTTGTGGTGGGCCTCGTAGCGCTCGTTGAGGCCGCGCAGGATGGCGACGGTGTCATCGACCGAGGGCTCGCCGACGTAGACCTGCTGGAAGCGGCGCTCGAGCGCGGCGTCCTTCTCGATGTGCTGGCGGTACTCGTCCAGCGTGGTGGCGCCGACCAGGCGCAGCTCGCCGCGGGCGAGGAGCGGCTTCAGCATGTTGCCGGCGTCGAGGGAGGAGTCGGAGCCCGAGGCCCCGGCGCCGACGACGGTGTGCAGCTCGTCGATGAACGTGACGACCTGCCCCTCGGCGCCGCGGATCTCCTCGAGCACGGCCTTGAGCCGCTCCTCGAACTCGCCGCGGTACTTGGCGCCCGCGACCATCGCGCCCAGGTCGAGGCTGATCAGCCGCTTGCCGCGCAGCGACTCGGGCACGTCGCCGTCGACGATGCGCTGGGCCAGGCCCTCGACGACGGCGGTCTTGCCGACGCCCGGGTCGCCGATGAGCACCGGGTTGTTCTTGGTGCGGCGGCTGAGCACCTGGACGACGCGGCGGATCTCGGCGTCGCGGCCGATCACCGGGTCGAGCCGGCCCTCGCGGGCGGCGGCGGTGAGGTCGAGGCCGTACTGCTCCAGGGCCTTGAACGTGCCCTCCGGGTCGGCCGAGGTGACCTTCGCGCCCCCGCGCACCTGCGGCAGGGCGGCGAGCAGGGCCTCGCGGGTGGCGCCGGCGCCGCGCAGCAGCTCGGCCGCGGGCTCGCCCGGCGCTCCGGCGGCGAGGCCGACGACG
>CADCUY010000383.1 GCA_902806005.1 uncultured Quadrisphaera sp.
GCTGCGCCGCCCCCGCGACGCCGCGGTCGGCGTGCTCGCCGCCGCGGTGGTGCTGGCCGCCGGCGGCGGCACGGCCGCGGCCACCGCGCGGGCCTCGGCGCTGACCGAGCCGACGTACACGGGGCTGCTCGCGCAGGCCCCGGCGCTGATCGGCTCCGCCCGGGCGACCGCCACCCGCTTCGACCAGTACAGCCGGCAGGTCACCGCGCTGACCGCCAACGTCACCCAGCTGTACGGCGCGCTCTCGACGCTGCCCGCGGACGGGGTGGGCTCCGACAGCGAGGACGTGCGGCTGCTGTTCGTCGCCGACATCCACAACAACCCCGAGACCTTCGAGGTGCTGCCGCGCCTGGTCGAGCAGTTCGGGGTGGAGGCGGTCGTCGACGCCGGCGACATCAGCGACCAGGGCACCGTGGCGGAGAACCGCCTGTACGACCCGGTCGGGCGGCTGCCCGTGCCCTACGTGTACGTGCGCGGCAACCACGACAGCGCCGCCACCCAGGCGCACCTGGCCTCGTTCGGCAACGTCGTCGTCCTCGACGAGGGCGCCGTGGCGGAGGTCGCGGGGGTGCGCTTCGCGGGCACCGGCGACCCGGTGTTCACCCCCGGCCCCCAGGTGAGCATCGACGACGCGGACGTCGAGGCGCTGAGCGAGCGGGCCGGGCGCACCCTCGCGGCCGCCGTCGAGCGCGCCGAGCGCGACGGCCGGCCGGTGGACGTCGCGGTGGTGCACCGGCGCGCCATGGCCGAGCCCCTGTACGGCCGGGTGCCGCTGGTGCTCGACGGGCACGTCCACCGGCGCCGCTCGCTGGTGCGCGACGGCACCCTCGCGCTCACCCAGGGCTCCTCCGGCGGGGCCGGGGTGCGCACCCTGCTGGGCGGGCAGGCCCAGCCGCTGGCGATGTCGGTGCTGCACCTGGACCGCCAGACCCGCCGGCTGATCGCCGTCGACGACATCACCATCGGCGGCCTCGGCCAGCGGTCGGTGACCGTGGAGCGGCGCGCCGCGAGCTCGTACCTCGACGGCCAGGTCCCCGACGCCGAGGTGCCCGACCAGCCGGAGCCCTCGAGCCCGCAGCCGTCGACGTCCGAGCCGACGTCCGAGCCGTCGACCGCCGCGCCGTCGGCGGAGTCGCCCACGGCTGTCGCCTCCGCTCCGTAGGGTCGGCCGGGTGCGCGCAGCGAAGTCCCGGTCACGGTCGGTGGTCGTCGTGGTGGTGCTCGTGCTGGTGCTCGCGGCCGTCGCCGTCGCGGTGGTCCTCCAGCGCCAGCGCGCCGCCGAGCTGGCGCGCGACGAGGGCGCCCGCGCCGCCGCCGACGCCCTGGCCGCCGCCTGGTCCTCGGGCGACCCCGCGGCGGCCCCGACCACCG
>CADCUY010000384.1 GCA_902806005.1 uncultured Quadrisphaera sp.
CCCGCCGGCCGCCCGGCCGCAGGCCCCGCCGGGCCCGACCTCGTCGCCGCCGGCGCCGCGGGCGCCCGGGAGACGCGCGTGCCGATCCGCGGGGTGCGCCGGGCCACCGCCCAGCAGATGGTGGCCAGCGCGTTCACCGCCCCGCAGGCCACGGCCTTCGTCACCGTCGACGCCACCCGCACCGTCAGGCTCCTCGACCGCCTGCGCGAGGACAAGACCTTCGCCGGGGTGCACGTCTCGCCGCTGCTGGTCATCGCCCGGGCGATGTGCCTGGCCATCGCCCGGCACCCGGAGATCAACGCCTCCTGGGACGAGGCCGCGCAGGAGATCGTGGTCAAGCACTACGTGAACCTCGGCATCGCCGTCGCCACGCCGCGCGGGCTGATGGTGCCGAACGTCAAGGACGCGCAGGCGCTCGACCTGCACGGCCTCGCCGGGGCGCTGACCACCCTGGTCAAGACCGCCCGCTCGGGGCGCAGCACCCCGGCCGACCTCGCCCAGGGCACCATCTCGATCACCAACGTCGGGGTGTTCGGCGTCGACAGCGGCACCCCGATCCTCAACCCGGGCGAGGCCGCGATCCTCTGCGTGGGGGCCGTCACCCGCCGCCCGTGGGTGCACAAGGGCAAGGTCAAGCCGCGGTGGGTGGTGCAGCTGTCGCTGACCCTCGACCACCGCGTGGTGGACGGCGACCTCGGCTCGCGGTTCCTCGCCGACGTCGGCGCGCTGCTCGAGCGGCCCGACCGGGCCCTGCTCTGGGCCTGACCGCGGGAGCCTGAGGCCGTGCGCGCCTTCTACGCCCTGGTCGCCGTCGCCGGGCTGGTGGGCACCTGGTGGTTCAACCTGCAGCACCGGGGCAGCGCCGGCGCGTTCGTCGGCGCGGTGTTCGCCACGCCGGCGTCGTCGTCGATCGGGGTCGACGTGCTGGGCGTCGCCGTCGCGGCCAGCGCCTTCGTCGTCGTCGAGGGCCGCCGGCTGGGGATGCGGTGGGCGTGGGTGCTCGTGCCGCTGAGCGCGGTGACGGCGATCGCCTTCACCTTCCCGCTGTTCCTGGCCTGGCGCGAGCACCGGCTGGCCGGCGGCGCCGGGGCGCCTGGCGCCGCCGGGCGCGAGCCGGCCGCGGGCCCGGTCCTCAGGCCCCCTGGGCGGCGATGAACCGCAGCCCCGCGAGGTAGCCCTCGACGCCCAGCCCCGCGATCACGCCGGTGGCCACCCCGGAGACGTAGGAGTGGTGCCGGAACTCCTCGCGCCGGTGCACGTTGCTCAGGTGCACCTCCACCAGGGGCGCGCGCAGCTGCGCGCAGGCGTCGCGCAGGGCGATCGAGGTGTGGGTCCACGCGCCGGCGTTGAGCACCAC
>CADCUY010000385.1 GCA_902806005.1 uncultured Quadrisphaera sp.
CCACCAGGTGCGGCCGGCGGCCATCGACGGCGCGCTGTCGACCACCGTCCACGGCACCGTCCCGCTCAGCGGGCCGGTCAGCTCGCCGACGAGCGCCTCCCGGTACGGGCCGACCGGGGTGTCCAGGTAGTCGACGACGGCGAAGGCCGCCGGCCGCACCCCGGCGCGCGCGAGGGCGACCACCGCGCGCAGCCGGCACGTCCACGGCGGGGGCGGCGGCTCGCCGTCCGCGCCGGCCCACCCCTGCTGCGCTCCACCGCGGGTGGCGTCGGGGACCATGGTGCGGTCCTACCCCCGGTCGAGCGGGTGCACACGGCGCGGACTCGGCGGTAGGCCCTGCCGCGGGCGGCGGATGGTGTGACGATGCCCGCGGACCGCGGACCGGACCCACGGAGGCGACACGTGATCGACGCTGGCTCGACCGACACGAAGCCGCCGCGCGACCCGAGCACCGAGTGGCAGACCACGGGCCACCTGGCGTCGCCGGTGCACCCGCCGCAGCTCGACGCCGTGCGGGGCGTGCGGTCGTTCGTGCGCACCCGGCTGGAGGCCGTCGGGCTGCCGGACTGCGCCGACGACGCGGGGCTGCTGGTCTCGGAGCTGGCCGCCAACGCCGTGCTGCACGCGCGCACCCCGTTCGCGGTGCACCTGCGGCCCACCCTCGAGGGCGGGGTGCGGGTGGAGGTCGAGGACGGCTCGCCGCTGCCGCCGGTGCCCACGCCGGCCAGCACCCGCGCGATCAGCGGCCGCGGGCTCGACCTGGTGGCCAGCGTGGCCGCGCGGTGGGGCAGCCACCCCTCCCCCGACGGCGGCAAGGTGGTGTGGTTCGAGGTGGAGGCCGGTGGCGCGGCGCCGCCGACGATGGACGACACCGCCGAGCTGCTGGCCCTGTGGGGCGACGAGGAGCCGCCCGTGCCGCTGCACCGGACCGAGGGGCTGATCACCAGCTCGATGCCGGCCGCAGGGCCCACGCACGAGGTGGTGGTCGCCGACCTGCCGGTGGCCGAGCTGACCGCGGCGGAGGAGGCGGTCGACGACCTGCTGCGCGAGCTGCAGCTGCTGCTGCTCGCCACGCCCCCGCGGGGCACGAGCCTGCAGGCCTCCGGTGACGGCGCCCCGCGGCGTCCGCCGGGCGAGCAGGAGGTGGCCGCCGCGCTCGACGCCGCCGCGCGCGCCTTCGAGGCCGTGCGCCGGCAGGTGCGCGACCAGGAGGCCACCGCCGCCGCGCGGGGCGACGCGCTGGTGACCCTGCGGCTGCAGCTCCCGGCCTCGGCGTCCCGGACCGCCGCGGCGTACCGCGAGGCCCTGGACGCTGCGCGCGTGCAGAGCCGGGCCGGGGAGCTGCTGACCGGCCCG
>CADCUY010000386.1 GCA_902806005.1 uncultured Quadrisphaera sp.
GCCGCGTTCGGCGTCGTGGTGGCCGGCTTCCTCTTCGGGCTGACCAGCGTGCAGGCCGGACCGGGGCTGTCGCTGCGGTCGCGCGCGGCCAGCGCGGCCGTGTTCTCGACCCTCCTGGGACTGGGGGTCGCCTGGCTGGTCCAGCCCGTGTTCGGGGCCCTGCCGGCACCGTTCCTCGTCACGGCCTCCGTGGTCGGCCTGCTCGCCCTGGCCGTGGGGGCCACGACTGCAGCCGCGCACCGGGCCGTCGGGCCGCTGGGCGTGCTGACCGCCGCCGTGGTCCTGCTCGTCTTCGGGAACGCGACGAGCACCGGCATCCTGCCGGCGCAGTACCTGCCCGCGTGGCTGGAGCCGCTGGCGCAGGTGCTGCCCGTCGGGGTCGCCGTGCGCGCCCTGCGCGGCGCCGCGTACTTCGCCGACGACGGGCTCGCACCCGGCCTGCTCGTGCTCACCGCCTGGGTCGTCGCCGCCGCGGGCCTGTTCACCGGCGTCACGCGCCTGCAGCGCCGCGGGGCCCGCGCGACCAGCGGTGCGGCGGTGGCGTCATGAGGATCCTGCTCGTCGGCGCCACGGGCGGCACCGGGCTCGAGATCGTCCGGCAGGCCCTGCAGCGACGCATCCGGGTCACCGCCATCGTGCGTTCGCCCGAGAAGCTCGACCAGCTCGCGTCGTCCATCACCCTCGCCCCCGGCAGCGTGTTCGACGCGGACGACATCGCTGCAGCAGGCGCCGGCTGCGACGCGGTGCTGAGCGCCATCGGCTCCCCGGGAGGCTTCCTGGGCCTCGGCGCCACCACCGTGTACTCCCGGGCCGCGGCCGCACTGACCGGCGGCATGCCCCGGGCGGGCATCGGTCGGCTGCTCTTCTGCACCTCCGCCGGGGTCGAGGCCGACGACCCGGGCGAGGTCCTCCCCTACCGCCTGATCGCCAAGCCGCTGTTCCTCCAGCGCTCCTACGACGACATGGCCGCCGCCGAGCGCGCGATCACCGCCTCCGACCTGGAGTGGACCCTGGTGCGCCCCGCCCGGCTCACCGACCGCCCCGGCGGGCGCGGCTACCGGGTCAGCCCGCGGTACCGGGCCCGAGGCGGGACGGCGATCCCCCGTGCGGACGTCGCCGGCTTCATGCTCGACCAGGTGGCCGACAGCACCTGGCTGCGGGCCACCCCCACCCTGACCCGGTGACCCGCCGCGCGGACGGTGGAAGACTGGTCGGCTCCGGAGGACCAGTCGAGGGGCAGCCGTGACCGAGAAGATCCGCCCACCGCGGTGGCTGAAGCCGGTGAACCTCGTCCTGCGCGCCGCCGGCCGCCTGGGCCTGGGCTGGGCCCGCGAGCTGCCCGTGCTCATCCTGACC
>CADCUY010000387.1 GCA_902806005.1 uncultured Quadrisphaera sp.
CGGAGCCTCCCGCGGCCCAGCCCCCGCCGGCGGCCGCGCCACCGAGGGGCACCTGGCCGGCGCCGGTCGCGTCCTGCACCGAGCGCAGCTCGAGGCCGCCGGCGCCGTCGTCGAGCACGAGCAGGGTGTAGACGCTGTTGGGGGCGGCGGCGAGCGCCCCGGTGCCGGTGGTGCTGCCGGCGTTCGCCTGCACGGGCAGCTGCCCGGCGGGCACCGCGGTGTAGTCGCTGGGCTCGGAGAAGCGCGCCGACGCCGCCAGGGTCGGGCCGCCCGGCACCGCCACCTCGGCGACGTCCGCGACGCTGGACGCGTTGATCACGCGCACCTTGGCGTCGCCGGGCTCCGGGGCGCTGATGTCGTCGGCGATGGCCTGCAGCCGCGCGGAGGTCGGGGTGCCGAGCCCGAGCACCGTGTACGCGTCGCCGGCCTGCGCGGTGATCGTGCCGGTGAGCACCGGCGGCGCGCCCTCCGCGGCGTCCGACGGGGTCACGGCCACGGAGTAGGTGCCGGGCGCCACCTCCAGGTACGGGCCCACGGTGCCGTAGCTCGCCGACTGCGTGAGCTCGATCGGCTGCGCGCCGCCGAAGTCGGTGAGCGTCGCGGACATCCGCATCGACCCCAGGCCCGGCACCAGGTGGCCCACGCGGGCGTAGGCGGTCTCCGCGGGCGCCGGCTCGGTGGTGACGGCCGAGGCGGCGCCGGGAGCCAGGGGCAGCAGCAGCAGGGCGGTGAGCCCGGTGAGGAGGGTGCGGCGCATGGGCGAAGCATGACCCGGACGGACCAGTGCGGACAACCCAGGGTGACCAGACCTGGATGGCCCGTGAGGGGGATGGCCCGTGAGGGGGAGGGCCGCCCGGTGGTCAGCCCGGCGGCGGGGGCAGCTGGATGACGAGCTGGCGCACCGGGGGGCCGTCGCCGGTGACCGTCCTCGCCTCCAGGCGGGGGCGGAACAGCGGGTCCTGGGCCTCCAGAGCCGCCACGACGTCGTCGGCGGCGCTCGGGGTGGTGGCCAGCGGCACGCCGTCCACCGCGTCGACCAGGGCCGTGCGCCGCAGGTCGTCGGGCGCCTGGCCGTCCGCGAGCGGGACGTCGCTCACCGACAGCTGGTGGTCCAGCGCGAGGACGGCGAGCAGCGCGAGCAGGCGCGTGTCGACCGGCTGCGCGGCGAGCACGCCCGCCGCCTGCGGGGAGAAGGCGATCCGCGGGTTCCGCGCGAGGGCCGCCGCGGCCTGGGGGTCGGCCACGCCGGACGTGTCGGGCGGCACCGGCGCCGCGGTCGGCGACCCGGTCGACGGCCCCTCGGGGGCTTCCGGCAGGGGGTCGGCGGGCGGGGGGGTCTCCGCGTCGGCGGGGG
>CADCUY010000388.1 GCA_902806005.1 uncultured Quadrisphaera sp.
CGCTCGTCGTCACCGCCTCCGGGGTGCCGGGCGCCCCCGCCGCGGGGCTGCTGGCCGGGCTCGTCGTCCACCTGCTGGTGCGGCCCCGGCGCCCGCCCGCGGCGGCCGGGGAGCAGCCGGGCTGACCGCCCCCCTCAGTCGCGCTCCCCGGCCGGCCGCGCCCGCAGGGCCAGCAGGGCGACGTCGTCCTCGTGGGCGCCGGGCAGGGTGCGCTCGAGCAGCGCGTCGCACAGCTCCTCCAGGGGGAGGCCCGCGAGGCCGCGCAGCGTGCGGGCCAGCGCGGTGATCGCGACGCCGAGGTGCTGCCCGCGGCGCTCGACCAGCCCGTCGGTGTAGAGGACCAGGGTCGAGCCGGTCGGCAGGGGGTGCTCGTGGTCGGCCCGCCGGAAGTCGGGCCCGAGGCCGATCAGCGGGTCGGAGGGCCGGCTCAGCACCTCCACCTCGCCGTCGGCGTGCAGCAGCAGCGGCGGCGGGTGCCCGGCGTTGGACCAGCGCACGGTGCGCTCGCCCGCCGCGGCCTGCGCCGGCGTCTGCTCGACCCGGGCGAGCACCGCGGTGGCCATCGTCGCGACGCCCAGGCCGCTGACGGCCCGGTCGACGGCGCTGAGGACGTCGGCCGGGGTGCCGTCGCTCTGGTAGCCGAGCACGCGCAGCATGCTGCGGACCTGCCCCATGCCCGCGGCGGCGTGCAGGTCGTGGCCGACGACGTCGCCGATCACCACCAGGGTGGTGCCGTCGGTGCGCACGAACGCGTCGTACCAGTCGCCGCCGACGTCGGCGTGGGCCGTCGCCGGCAGGTAGCGCACCGCGATGCCCAGGTCGTCCGGCTGCGGGGCGGGGGTCAGCAGCACCTGCTGCAGGGCCACCGCGGCCTCGCGCTGCTCGGTGTACAGCACGGCGTTGTCCAGGGCCAGGGCGGCGCGGTCGGCGAGCTCCTCGGCGAGGGCCAGGTCCTCGTCGGTGTAGGGCTCCGGCGACTGGCTGAGCACCTGCAGCTCGCCGAAGACCCGCCCGTGGGCGCGCAGCGGCACGCACAGCGCCCCGGTCAGCCCCAGCTCCGCCGCCCGGCCGCCGCTGCGGGCGCCGGGCGCGACCGGGTCGACCACCACGCGCCGCGACCTGCCGGTGCGCAGCACCTGCCCGTCGCCGAGCGTCGCGTCGAGGGCCTGCACGGCCTCGGTCGCGTGCTCGCGCAGCCGGGCCTCCCACGCGGGGTCCTCGTGGTGGATCGACGCGGCCCGCGCGGTGACCGCCCCGTGCCGGTCGGCGGTGCGCACCAGCGCGGCCTGGCCCAGGGCGGGCACGGCGATGGACGTCACCGTGGCGAGCACGGTGTCGAGGTCGAGGCCCGCG
>CADCUY010000389.1 GCA_902806005.1 uncultured Quadrisphaera sp.
GGCAGCGGGATCGCGCCACGGTGGTGGCGTGCCGCAGGCGCGTCCACCGCGAGGCCGGGACCACTGGCGGCCAGGCGTGCTGGGCACGGGCGCTCGCGACCTTCCCGACCCGGCCGCCGGACCGCCGTCGCGGACCCCACGCCGGCGGCGTCCCCTGCAGGACGCGGTCCCGCGCACGACGGGACCTCCCGCCGGTCCCCTGCTCGTGGCTAGGGTCCTCGGGCATGGCGGGCGCACACCGGGGTGCTGTGGTGCCCTCGCCCTTGCCGGAGCGGGTCGAGCGCTACGGCGTCGTGGTGCGCCGCTGGGAGGCGGACGACGCCCCTGCCCTGCACGCGGCCGTCCTGGCGAACCTCGAGCACCTGCGTCCGTTCATGCCCTGGGTCGCGCACGAGCCCCTGAGCCTGCAGCAGCGCCGGGCGCTGATCGAGGGGTGGACCGTCGAGTGGGCTGGGGGTGGTGATCTGACCGTCGGCATCTGGCGCGGTGACCGCGTCCTCGGCTCCGCTGGGCTGCACCGACGACTGGGACCCGATGGCTTGGAGATCGGGTACTGGGTCGACCGCGACCACCTGCGGCAGGGCGTGGCCACCGCCGCCGCGAGGGCCCTGACCGATCTGGCCTTCACCGTCCCCGGCATCGAGCGGGTGCGCATCTGCCACGACGCGGACGACGCGGCCAGCGCGCGCGTGCCCGCCAGGCTCGGGTACCTGTGCCTGCGGGACAGCCCGGCCGCGGTCCCCGAGGCGGCGGCCGGCCCCGGCGAACAGCGGGTCTGGATCGTCACCCGGGACCAGTGGGCCACCACTGCCCACCGGTCGTGAACGGGACGTCGCGCCCCGGCGTCAGGGCCAGGACCATCGACGGTGCAGAGTCGACCACCGTCGTGGAGGCCGCGGCGCCGTCGGTGGAGGCGGTGACCAGGCCGTCCCGACGACCATCGTCGACGCCCGCCGCGCCTGCTCGTGACCGCCCGAAGCAGCGCCGGCCCGATCCTGCCCCCTGACGGCGGACGAGGTCCCGCAGGGGCGGGGCAGGGGTCAGCGTGACGTGGGCTGACCCGCCTTCGGTGCCCGCACCACCTCGGCGAGGAGGACGGCCAGGCCGAGCAGGACGGCGACGGCGGTCAGGGCTCTGAGCACGGTGTAGGAGTCGCCGAGGAAGCCGATCAGCGGGGGGCCGCCGAGGAAGGCGCAGTAGCCGAGGGTGGCGATGACGCTGACCCGGCCGGCCGCCGCGCGGGGTTCGTCGGCGCCGGCGCTCATGCTCACGGGGAACCCCAGGGCGATGCCCGCGCCCCACAGCAGCGCTCCGGCGTAGGCCAGGAGCGGGTCGGGGGAGAAGACGAAGAGGAGCAGGCCCACGACGCCCACCAGCGCCAGGGCGCGGACGACGGGCACGCGCCCGTAGCGGTCCAGCAGGGTCGGACCGAACCAGCGCACCACGGTCATGGCGGCCAGGAAGACGGCGAAGGCGAGGGCGCCCAGCGCGGCAGGCAGCCCGTAGTCGTCGATGAGGGCGATGCTGATCCAGTCGTTGCCGGTGCCCTCGGCGAAGGCGAAGGCGAGCGCCACCACACCGATGAGCAGGGTGCGCGGCTCACGCCAGGCGGCGAGGGAGCTGCGCGCCGCAGGAGGGTCGCCGACGCCGAGGGCGTCGATCCCGGCAGCCGCGGCAGGCCGTGCCGGGGGAGGGCCGGCGTCCTCGATCGCGCCCTGGGTGGTCTCGTCGTCAGCGACGAAGTGGCGCACCTGGACGATCACCACGGTGGCGACCGCGGCGGAGGCGAGGACCAGGTGCGCGGTGACCGGCACCCGGACGGCGATCATCGCCACGCCGACCAGGGCTCCGAGGACGGTGCCCAGGCTGTACCCGGCGTGGTACCGGGGCATGATCGACCGGCCCAGCCGCTGTTCGACGACGGCACCCTGGACGTTCATGGCCACGTTCCAGGCGCCGACGGCGAACCCGAGGATCAGCAGCCCGACGACGAGGACCGTGATGCCGGTCAGGTAGCCGACGGCGACGACACCGAGGGCCAGGCCGAGCAGCAGGGCCATCGCCCGCACGGTGCTGCGGGTGCCCATGCGGGCGACGACGGGTCCGGACAGCGGCATCGACAGGACCGATCCGCCCGCGAGGGCCAGGAGCACCAGCCCCAGCTGGCTGGGGTCCAGGTCGAGGCGGTCGCGGACCTGGGGGATGCGCGAGGCCCAGCTGGCGGCGGCGAAGCCGGCGCCGATGAAGGCGGTGTAGACGGCCGCTGAGGCAGCCCGCAGCTCTGCGGTGGGCACGGGGACCACGGTGGCGCTCGAGGTCATGGCCAGCTCTCTGTCTCGGACGGGGCGGGGAGCAGGGGGCGGTGCTCGCCGTCCTCCCCCACAGGTCGCGTCCAGGGGAGCGAGCGGCGCCCCGGCGGCCAGCGCGCTGGTGCAGCAGACCAGGATCGAACCACGTCGACGAGCGCGAAGGCGGGGACTGAGCGCGCCGGCCCGTGCTCCACCGTTCGGACGTGCCCGCGGTCAGCGTCCGGCGAGCCCGGTCTGGCGTCGTCGGGCGCGGTAGGCGGCCATCTTGACGCGGCTGCCGCACTCGTCCATGCCGCACCAGGTGCGGCGGGCCCCCCGGGAGCGGTCGACGTAGATGCGGGTGCACTCGTAGCGCCCGCACTCCTTGAGCAGGGGCGCCTCCGGGGCGGCGAAGAGGTCGACCGCGGCACGGGCTGTCGTGGACAGCGCCGCGGGCGCCGAACCGGTGCGCACGGCGCCGTGCGGGGTCAGGCGCGGTCGCACCGGCTCGCGCGCGGCGGCGGCGTTGACCACGTCGACGGCCCCTGCGTCCGCCTCGCGCCCGTCGAGGCGCGCCCGGGCCAGGGAGTGCAGCGCCTCGCGCAGTCGGCGGGCGTCGGCCAGGTCGCCCTCCGTGGCGCGCACCGGCTCGGTCGTCACTCCGGCCTGGGTGCACCAGGCGTCGAGATCCTCGGGGACGGCGAGCAGCTCCTCGGGCGCGGTGGTGCGCCACTTCAGGGTGCCGACCAGGTCGAGGGCGAGGTTGCCGCTGACGAAGACGTGCGCCACGGTGACCATCTTGACCGGTAACGTCGCGGGGGACAACCATCGGCTCCGCCCCTGACCGGGGGCGGTGGCTGCGAGGAGGGTCCGGGATGATCGACGACGAGGACTACCTGTACTTCGTCGACCGCGCGCTCGACGGCATGCGCGAGGTCCTGGTCGGCCTGGGCGACGCGCAGGCGAACGCCAGGCCCCCGTGGGAGGGGGCGAACTCCCCGTACGCGGTGGTCAACCACTGCCTCGGGGTGATCGACACCTGGGTCGGCGCCTACGTGGCCGGGCGCACCGTGGATCGCGACCGCGACGCGGAGTTCACCGCGTCGGGCGCGGTGGAGCACCTGGTGCACCGGCTCGAGGAGACCCGCGCCCGCCTGCACGAGGACGTCCGCCGGTGCACGCCCGGGGCCCCGCTGCGCCAGTCCCCGCCCGCCGAGTACCTCGGGCCCGACCGGCGGATGACGCAGGCCGGGGCCCTGCAGCACGTCTTCGAGGAGCTGGCCCAGCACCACGGCCAGGTGGAGGTGCTGCGCGACGTGCTGCTGCACGACGTCGGGCTGCGCGGCGGGACCCGGGCGACGGCGGGCGCGCGGTGAGCGCGGACCTGCTCGCCGCAGTCGACCCGGTGCGGCTGCGCCGGGCCCGGGGCGCGAAGTGGGCGAGCGTCGAGGAGGACGTGCTGCCGGCCTGGGTGGCGGACATGGACTTCGGGGTGCCACCGGCGGTCACGGCCGAGCTGCACGCGGCCGTGCAGGACATGGCCCTCGGCTACCCGTACCACCCCGACGGCGACCCGGTCGTCGCCGCGTTCGAGCGGCGCATGCACGACCGCTACCAGTGGGCGCCGCGACCGGGGCGAGCCCGGACCTTCTCGGACCTGATCCAGGTCCTGCAGGTGGTCGTCGAGCACGCCACCGCCCCCGGCGACGGCGTGGCGGTGCACGTGCCGACGTACCCGCCGTTCCTGGCCAGCACCACGCGCTCGCGGCGGCGCCTGGTGCCGCTGCCCATGGTGCTCGCCGGCGGTCGGTGGACCTTCGAGGCCGCCGGCCTGGCCGACCGCCTGCGTTCGGCGGGGGTCCGGCTGCTGGTCCTGGTCAACCCGCACAACCCCACCGGCCGGGCCTTCGACGCCGCCGAGCTGAGGGTGCTGGCCGAGGTCGCGACCGACCTGGACCTGACGGTGCTGTCCGACGAGATCCACGCCGACCTGGCCTACGAGGGGGTGCGGCACGTGCCCTTCGCCTCGCTCGGTGACGACGTCGCCGCGCGGACGGTGACGGCCACCTCGGCGACCAAGGCGTTCAACATCGCCGGGGTGCGGTGCGCGGTGGCGCACGTGGGGTCCGACCGCCTGCACGAGGCTCTCGAACGGGCCCCCCTGGACTACTTCGGCACCCCCACCGACCTGGGCCGGGCCGCCACCGTCGCGGCGTGGGAGCGCAGCGACGACTGGCACCGCGACCTGATGGGCGTGCTGTCGGCCAACCGTGCGACCGTCGCGGACTGGGCGGGCAGCGCCGGGGTGCGGCACGTCCCGCCCGAGGCGACGTACCTGGCGTGGTTGGACTTCGCCGGCACGCCCCTGGGCCGGAGCGACCCTGCCGGTGCCGTGCACCGCCACGGGCGGGTCCTGCTCAGCGACGGCCCGCCCTTCGCCCAGCACACGGCCGTGGACGCCGCGACGTTCGCCCGGCTGAACTTCGCCACCAGCCCCGAGCTGGTGCAGCGGGCCCTGGACGGCATCGACCGCGCCATGGCGCAGGCGCGGCGCGCGTCCTAGCGCCCGACATCACGACACCCCGCGACGGGCAGACGGGATGTCGAGCCGACCGCGCCCACTCGTCCCCCGTCGGGGGTGGCACCTCAGCCGTCGGGGTCACCCGTGCGGCGGTGCTGGGTGGTGTCGGACCGGTGCTGCTGCCCACACTGCCGAGGTGGACGAGACGACGGTGCGCCTGCGGCCGTGGTGGTACCTGGGCTACTTCGACGCCGAGCACGCGAAGCTGAGCACCATCGCCTTCGCTGCGGCCGCCGCCGTCCTCAGCCCCCGGGTCCTGGCCGATCCTCGGTACAGCCGCCGGTCGCGGTGGGCCGCGGTCCTGTTCATGGTCAGCATCCCGGTGGGGGACTACCTCAACTGGCGGCGCCTGCGCCGCGACGAGGCCGAGCGAGCAGCTGCTCGCTGACGGGCGCTGATCGGCGGCGGCACCTGCTGCCGCGCCGCAGCCGGGACGGACGCACGTCGCCAGCTGCCGTCGCGGCACCAGTGCCGAGACTGCAGCGACGTCACCGGCTCGCTCCGCTGAGCGGGCGCAGCTCCGGTGCGACCGAGGACCGGGCTGCCGGTGGGGCTCAGGGCCGGTCGAGGGTCACGACCTCGTAGGTCGCGGACTGCGGCGAGTCGATCCCGAAGCGCGCGTTGGGCAGGTGG
>CADCUY010000390.1 GCA_902806005.1 uncultured Quadrisphaera sp.
CACGCGGTACCGCACCATGAACCACAGGCCGGTGAGCACCGCCGCGTGGACCAGCGTGCCCCACAGCACCGCCCCGTGCTGCGGCAGCGGCAGGCTCGCGACGAGCGCCACGAGGAACACCTGGAGCACGAAGACGTAGAGCGTCGCCCGGCCGAGCGGGGCGAGGACCGGCACGACGAAGCGCTCGACGGGCCGGCGCAGCACCGTCAGGGCCGCGTAGAGGGTGATCAGCGCGGCGACGGCGAAGACCAGCCGTCCGGGTGCCAGCGGCGAGCGCTCGAAGAGCGCGGCGTACATCGATGCGTACGCCTCCTCGGGGATCAGGCCGAGGGACACCCCGAGCTCGCCCTCGGACCAGGACCGCCAGGGGCTGTTCCAGACGAGGAAGAACCCCACCGCGGAGATCAGGGCCGAGACGCCGAGCACCGCGCCACCGCCGGCGGTGCGGGCGCGCGCCACGAGCGCCTCCCGGTGGAAGCCGGCCGCCAGACCGAGCACGAAGAGCACCTGCCAGGCCAGCAGCGGGAACGGGCTCTCGTAGACCGCGGTGAGCACGGTCGTGTAGCTGATCTGGTAGACGACGTAGAGACCCAGGCTGGCGGCCAGCACGGCGAGGGTCCGGCCCCGCGTGAAGCCGGCCAGCACGACGGGCGCGGCGAGCAGCAGCACCACGTAGAGCCCCATCACGTTGAACTGCGGCGGGCCCAGCTGGAGGGTGAGCAGCTCGCCGAGCACGGCGCCGGGGAACGGCCAGGAGAGGTCCTGGCCGATGCCGGCGTAGAGGTCCCAGGTGGTGGTCGTGCCGTCGGCGGCGGTGTCGGTCCAGGTGGTCAGCACGCGACCGTCGATGCCGGGGATGAACCGCACCAGCCAGGCCAGGACGACGACGGCGAGGGTGACGAGGTACAGCTGCCAGGCGCGGCGCCACAGCGGCTCGAGCGCCGCCGCCCGCACCCCGTCCAGGGCGCGCGAGCGGTAGGCGATGCCGACGGCGACGCCCGAGAGCGCGATGAACATCTCCGCCGCCGAGATCGGGCCGAGCGCCTCCCGCGAGACGGCGTGGAACAGGCTCGGGACGTCGATGTGGTTCACGACGACGAGGACGACGGCGAGGCCGCGCAGCACGTCGATGCGCAGGTCCCGGCGGGCGGGAGCGAGCAGGTCGGGCAGGGGCGTGGACGGGGCGGCGTCCAGCGGGGTGGGGTCGAGCGGGGTGGTGGTCACGGGTCTCCGTACGCGGCAGGGGCAGGGCCGTGCGGATCGCTGTCCGCGGCCGCCATCGTGCGGGCGCCGGGCGCCGGCCGACCCCGCCGCGACGGTCGCCGTCACCCGACAGGGGGACCCCCGG
>CADCUY010000391.1 GCA_902806005.1 uncultured Quadrisphaera sp.
GCCCCGCAGCGGCCCATGTCGGCCAGCGCGCAGGCCGCCGCCGCCGGCGTGGGCCGCACGGGCAGGCGCCGGGTGCACTGGCGCAGCGGCAGCGCCGTGGTCAGCGCCGCGGCCGCCGCCTCCGCGTCGGCGGCCCGCCGGAACGGCCCCAGGTAGGCCGCCCCGTCCCCGGTGTCGGCCCGGCGCTCGCGCACCACCGACAGGCGCGGGAACGGCTCGACGGTCAGCTTCAGCCACGGCACCGCCAGCGGCCGGCGCGAGCGGCGGTTGTAGCGCGGGTCGTGCTCGGCGATCAGCCGCAGCTCGCGCACCCGGGCCTCGAGCACCGTCTCGGTGACCACCGGCACCACCTTCGCGGCCAGGCGCACCATCTCGGCCATCCGGCTGCGCGTCTCCGAGGCCGTGAAGTACGAGCGCACCCGCGAGCGCAGGTCGACCGAGGAGCCCACGTAGAGCACCTCGCCGTGCTCGTCGCAGAACAGGTACGCCCCCGGTGCGCTCGGCACCTCGGCGGCCAGGTGGCGCTTGCGGCGCACCGGCTCCGGCACCCGGGAGCTGTGGGCCAGCACCTCCTCCAGCGAGGTGACCCCGAGCGAGCCGACGCGGGCGAGCAGGGCGTGCAGGACGTCGACGGTCGCCCGCGCGTCGTCCAGCGCCCGGTGGGTCGGGGCGGTGGTGGAGCGCAGGTGCGCGGCGAGGGTGGAGAGCTTGTGGTTCGCCACCTCGGTGCGCGGCAGCACCTGCCGGGCGAGCGCGAGGGTGTCGAGCACGCGCACCGAGGGCCAGGTCAGCCCGGCCCCGGCGCACGCGGCGACGAGGAAGGAGACGTCGAACCGCGCGTTGTGGGCGACCACCACGCTGCCCCGCACCAGCTCGAGCAGGCTGGGCAGCACGGCCGCGACCGGAGGGGCGCCCGCGACCATCGCGTCGGTGATGCCGGTGAGCACGGCGATCTCGCGGGGGATCGGCTGCGCCGGGCGCACCAGGGTGGACAGCTCGGCCAGCACCTCGCCCCCCCGCACCCGGACGGCGCCGATCTCGGTGATCGAGCTGGTGGCCGGGCTGGCCCCGGTGGTCTCGAGGTCGACGACGAGGAAGGTCACCTCGTGCAGGGGGGTGCCGAGGTCGTCGAGGGAGGTCTGGACGGCGCGGGGAAGGGCGCCGGGGGGAGTCATCCCCGGACCGTACGAGCGGGGTCGGACAGCGCCGGGTCCTGCGGCGTACGGCCCCGCCGGCGGCGGCCCCGCGCCTACGATGGCGCCCGTGCAGCGACGCCGACCGGGCCGCGAGCACCGCACCCCGGTCGACCTGGGCGCCGTGACCACCGGCCGCCGGTGCGCGGT
>CADCUY010000392.1 GCA_902806005.1 uncultured Quadrisphaera sp.
GCCAGCGCTGCACCGCCGCATGCAGGGCCGCCTCCGGGTCGTCGGCCAGCCGGTCGGTGAGCAGCAGCACCACGGCGCGGGCCGCGGCGACCAGCACGTCGGTGTGCGCCGGGGGCCCGCCGTCCACCCCGGGGCGCGGCACGAGCACCACCAGGGACAGCGCCCAGGGCTCCTCCGCCCCGCTCACGTCACCAGCGCGCGCTGCTGGTGCGCGGGGTCGCGGTGCTCGCCGGCGTCGAGCACCGCGCGCAGCGCCAGGACGGCGGCCAGCGCGTCGGCGTGGTCGAGGTACAGCGGGGCGAACCCCCACCGGACGACGTCCGGGGCGCGGAAGTCGCCGAGCACGCCGCGCGCCGCCAGGGCGCGCACGACCCCGTGGGCCTCGGGGTGGCGCAGGGCCACCTGCGAGCCGCGGCGGGCGTCCTCGCGCGGGGTCGCCGCCGTCACCTCCGGCACCAGCGCCGCGACGGCGTCGAGCACGAACCCGGTCAGCGAGAGCGAGCGCGCCCGCAGGTCGGCCACGGCCACGCCGTCGTAGGCGCTCAGCGCCGCCTCCAGGGCGAGCAGCGAGAGGACCGGCGGGGTGCCGCTGCGGGCCCGGGCCACGCCCTCGGCGGGCCGGTACCCGCCGGCCATCGCGAACGGCTCGGCGTGCCCGTGCCAGCCGGGCAGCGGGTTGGCGAACCGCGGCTGCAGGTGGTGGGCCACGTACAGGTGCCCCGGCGCCCCGGGCCCGCCGTTGAGGTACTTGTAGCCGCACCCGACGGCCAGGTCGACGCCCGCGGCGTCCAGGCCGACGTCCACCACCCCCGCGGAGTGGCACAGGTCCCACAGCGCCAGGGCGCCCGCGGCGTGGGCGGCGGCGGTGAGGCCGGGCAGGTCCCACAGCTCGCCCGTGCGGTAGTCGACGTGGCTCAGCGACACCACGGCCACCCGGGCGCCGTGCTCGGCGAGGACGCCGGGCACCTGCGGCGGGGTGGCCAGCACCACCTCGGCGCCGGTGCCGGCGGCGACGGCGTCGGTGACGTAGAGGTCGGTGGGGAAGCTGCCCGGGTCGGTGACCAGCACCGTGCGGGCGGGGTCGGCGGCGCGGGCGGCGGCCAGCCCGGCGCGCAGGGCCTTGTCCAGCGCCGCCGTCGTGGTGTCGCCGACCACGACCTGGCCGGGCGCGGCTCCGAGCAGCGCCCCGACCGCGTCGCCGACCCGCTGCGGCGCCACCCACCACCCGGCGGTGTTCCAGGAACCCACGAGGTCCTCGCCCCACTGGCGGGCCACCGCGTCGGCCACGGCCGGCGGCACCGCCCGCGGCAGGGCGCCCAGGCTGTTGCCGTCGAGGTAGACCAGGCCCTCGGGCAGCACGAACCGGTCGGCCAGCCCGGCGGCCGGCGCGGCGGCGTCCAGGGCCTCGGCGCGGGCGCGCCAGCGGGCGAGGGCGGCGGGGTCCACGACGACCATGCTGCCCGACGGGTCACCGGCGGTCGTGACCTGGCGGATCCGCGCAGCGTGGCTACCGTTGGTGACGACGCCGCCTCGCACGGGGCGGCGCTCGCGGCCGCACGACGAGGAGTGGTCCGATGGCATCGACGACGACGCGCCCCGGAGCGACCGACGCTCGCCCCGCCTCCGGGCGGCGGATGCTCCACCCGCACCTGAAGGTCCCCTTCGTCCTGCTCGTGCTGTGCTTCGCGGCCTGGGGGGCGGCCGCCAACCTCACGGACGTGCTGGTCAGCGTGTTCCGGGGCATCTTCGACATGTCGAACTTCCAGTCGGCGCTGGTGCAGTTCGCCTACTACGGGGCCTACTTCTGCCTCGCCATCCCGGCGGCGTTCATCAACCGGCGCTTCGGCTACAAGACCGGGGTGCTCACCGGCCTCGGCCTGGCCGCCCTCGGCGGCCTGATGTTCTACCCGGCGAGCCAGCTGCTGGCCTACCTGCCGTTCCTCGTCGCGCTCTTCGTGCTCGCGGCCGGCCTGTCGATCCTGGAGACCTCGGCCAACCCCTTCGTCATCGCCATGGGGCCCGAGGAGAACGCCACGCAGCGGCTGAACCTCGCCCAGGCGTTCAACCCGGTCGGCGCCAACATCGGGGTGGCGCTCGGCGCGTTGATCATCCTGCCGAACCTCACCCCGGGGGACGAGCGCGAGGGCCTGCAGGGCGCCGAGCTGGTGGCCTCGCAGGAGCGCGACCTCTCCGTGGTGCTCGGGCCCTACCTGGGCATCGCCGCGGTCCTGCTCGTCGTCTGGCTGCTCATCGCCTTCCGGAAGATGCCCACCCCGGCGGAGGAGGGCGAGGGCGGCGCGCTGCCCTCGCGCGGGGTGCTGGGGCGCCTCTTCGCCAACCGCCACTACCGGTACGGGGTCGTCGCGCAGTTCTTCAACGTGGCCGCGCAGACCTGCACCTGGACGTTCACCATCCAGTACGCCACGGACGTGGTCGGCGCCTCCGAGGAGGCCGCGGGCTGGTACCTGCAGGCGAGCCTGCTGACGTTCCTCGTCTTCCGGTTCCTCATGACCTACCTGCTGGGGATCGTCCGGCCCGCCAGGCTGCTGCTGGTGATGGCGCTGCTCGGCGTCGCCCTCGCCACCGTCGCCGTGCTCTCGCCCAACCTCGTGGGCCTGCTGGCCGTCGTCGGGATCTCCGCGTCGCTGTCGCTGATGTTCCCCACCATCTACGGGGTCGCGCTCGAGGGGCTCGGGCAGGACACCAAGTTCGGCGCAGCGGGGCTGGTGATGGCGATCCTCGGGGGCGCCCTGCTCCCGCTCGTGCAGGGTGGCGTCATGGACGTGGCCAGCACCCAGGCGGGGTACGCCGTCACGGCGGCCTGCCTCGCCGTGGTGGCCGGCTACGCCCTGTTCGACCTGCGCAGCCGCCGGGAGGCGCACGGGAGCGCGCCCGTCCCCGCCGACCGCTGAGCGCGCCCGGGCCGCGTCAGCGGCCTGGGATGATGGTGCGGTGAGCCCCGACCGCCCCTCGATCGGCGTCCTGGCGCTGCAGGGCGACGTCGCCGAGCACCTCGTCGCCCTCGAGCGCGCCGGCGCCCGGCCCAGCACCGTGCGCCGGCCCGCCGAGCTGGCCGCCGTCGACGCCCTCGTCGTGCCCGGCGGCGAGTCGACGGTGCTCGACAAGCTGGCCCGGGCCTTCGGCCTGCACGAGCCGGTCACCGAGCGGATCCGCGCCGGCATGCCGGTCTACGGCTCCTGCGCCGGCATGATCATGCTCGCCGACCGGCTGGTCGACGGCAGCGAGGGCCAGCGCACCTTCGGCGGCCTCGACGTCGCGGTGCGGCGCAACGCCTTCGGCCGCCAGGTGGAGTCGTTCGAGGAGGACCTCGCCTTCCCGGCCCTCGGCGAGGCCGGCCTGGGCGAGGCGCCCCTGCGGGCGGCCTTCATCCGCGCGCCGTGGGTCGAGCAGGCCGGCCCCGGCGTCGAGGTGCTGGCCCGGGTGGGCACCGGCCCGGCCGCGGGCACCGTCGTCGCGGTGCGCCAGGGGGTCCTGGTCGCCACGTCGTTCCACCCCGAGATCACGGGCGACCTGCGCGTGCACCGGCTCTTCGTCGCGATGGTGGCCCGGGCGGCCGCAGCGGGGCGCTCGGCCACGGGTGCGCCGGCCGTCCGCGGGTAGCATCGGGGACCAGCCCGACCCCCGACGACCGAGGAGGTGCGCCGTGTCAGGCCACTCCAAGTGGGCGACCACCAAGCACAAGAAGGCCGTGGTCGACGCCCGGCGCAGCTCGGCGTTCGCCAAGCTGATCAAGAACATCGAGGTCGCGGCCCGCCAGGGCGGCGGCGACCCGGCCGGCAACCCGACCCTCTTCGACGCCATCCAGAAGGCGAAGAAGACCTCGGTGCCCAACGACAACATCGACCGCGCCGTCAAGCGCGGCTCCGGGGCCGAGACCGGCGGCGCCGACTACCAGACGATCATGTACGAGGGCTACGCCCCGCACGGGGTCGCGGTGCTCGTCGAGTGCCTCACCGACAACCGCAACCGGGCGGCGGCCGACGTCCGCATCGCCTTCACCCGCAACGGCGGCGCGATGGCCGACCCGGGCAGCGTGGCCTACCTGTTCTCCCGCAAGGGCCTGGTGCTCGTGCCGAAGGAGGGCACCAGCGAGGACGACGTGCTGGCCGCCGTGCTCGACGCCGGCGCCGAGGAGGTCAACGACCTCGGCGACGCCTTCGAGGTGATCAGCGAGGCCACCGACCTGGTGCCGGTGCGGACGGCGCTGCAGGGCGCCGGCATCGAGTACGACTCCGCCGAGGTCTCCTTCGTCCCCTCCATGCAGGTGCCGCTGGACGCCGACGCCGCGGGTGCCGTGCTCCGCCTCATCGAGGCGCTGGAGGACAGCGACGACGTGCAGAACGTCTACGCCAACCTCGAGGTCCCGGACGAGGCCCTCAGCCAGGTCGGCTGACCCCGCCGAGCCCCGGACCCGCCGAAGTCCTGTCGCCGCCCGCACACGCGTGCGAAGGTGGCGGGGTGCGCGTGCTGGGGGTCGACCCGGGGCTGACCCGGTGCGGCTGGGGGGTCGTCGACGGGCTGCCCGGGCGCCGGGCCCGGCTGGTCGACGTCGGCGTCGTCCGCACGCCCACCGACGCGCCGCTCGCCGAGCGGCTGCTCGCCGTGGCCGAGGGGCTCGAGGGCGTGCTCGCCCGGCTCCTGCCCGACGCGGTCGCGGTGGAGCGGGTGTTCGCCCGGGCCGACGTCTCGACCATCATGGGCACCGCCCAGGCCTCGGGGGTGGCGATGATGCTCGCCGCCCGCGCCGGCCTCCCCGTCGCCACCCACACCCCCAGCGAGGTCAAGGCCGCCGTCACCGGCGAGGGCCGCGCCGGCAAGGAGCAGGTCACCACCATGGTCACGCGCATCCTCGAGCTCGAGGAGCGACCCAGGCCGGCGGACGCCGCCGACGCCCTCGCCCTGGCCCTGTGCCACCTGTGGCGCGGCGGCCCGACGATCGGCACGACGAACGGGCGCGGCGCGCCCACCGCCGCCCAGAACGCCTGGGCCAGCGCCGCCGCCGCCGCGAGCGCCCGCACCTCGTGGGTGCGCCGGTGATCGCCTCCGTGCGCGGGCCGGTGCTCGCGCTGCGCCTGGACGCCGCCGTCGTCGACGTCGGCGGCGTGGGGATGCTGGTGCACGCCACCCCGTCGTCGCTGGCCGACCTGCGGCCCGGCACCGAGGCGACCCTGCACACCTCGCTGGTGGTGCGCGAGGACTCCCTGACCCTCTACGGCTTCGCCGACGACGACGAGCGCGACGTCTTCGAGGCGGTGCAGACCGTCTCGGGGGTCGGCCCGCGCCTGGCGCTGGCGATGCTGGCGGTGCTCAGCCCCGAGGACCTGCGCCGCGCGGTCGCCGGCGACGACCTCACCACCCTGGTGAAGGTGCCCGGCATCGGGCGCAAGGGCGCGCAGCGGATGGTGCTCGAGCTCGGCGACCGGCTCGGCGCGCCCTCCGCGGCCCCCGGGGCGCGCGCGGCCG
>CADCUY010000393.1 GCA_902806005.1 uncultured Quadrisphaera sp.
GACCTCCCGCCGGCCACCACCACCCGCGCCGCCGCCGCGAAGTCGGTCGAGGACGCCGCCCCGACGGCCCGTGCGGTGGCGCCCGACCGCACCGACGCCGACGTCAACGTGCCCCTGGAGGCCCCGGTCGTGCCGGGCGCCCCGGCCGGCGACGGCGCCGCGGCCGCGCGGGTGCGCCTGCGCGGCCCCGCCGCCCGGGTGGTGACGAACATGGAGGCCTCGCTGGCCGTCCCCACCGCCACCAGCGTGCGCGCGGTGCCGGCGAAGCTGATGGTCGACAACCGCATCGTCATCAACAACCACCTCGCCCGCGCCCGCGGCGGCAAGGTCTCCTTCACCCACCTCATCGGCTACGCCGTGGTCGAGGCGCTCCAGGCGATGCCGGAGATGAACTGGGCCTACACCGAGGTCGACGGGAAGCCGGGCCTGCTCAAGCCGTCCCACATCAACTTCGGCCTCGCCATCGACCTGCCCGCCAAGGACGGCGGGCGCCAGCTGCTGGTGCCCAGCGTCAAGGGTGCGGAGTCGATGGACTTCGCCCACTTCTGGGGGGCCTACGAGGAGCTGGTGCGCCGGGCGCGCAGCGGCGCCCTGGAGGTCTCCGACTTCGCGGGCACGACGATCAGCCTGACCAACCCGGGCACCATCGGCACGGTCCACTCGGTGCCGCGCCTGGTGCAGGGCCAGGGCACGATCGTCGGCGTCGGGGCGATGGACTACCCGGCCGAGTACCAGGGCGCCTCCGCGGACACCATCGCGCGGCTGGCGGTCTCCAAGGTGCTCACCCTGACCTCCACCTACGACCACCGGATCATCCAGGGCGCGCAGTCCGGGGAGTTCCTCCGCCTGGTCCACGGCAAGCTGCTCGGCGAGGACGACTTCTACGACCGGGTCTTCGCCTCGCTGCGGATCCCGTACGAGCCGGTGCGCTGGGTGCAGGACATCTCGACCATCCACGACGACGAGGTGGGCAAGGCCGCCCGGGTCATCGAGCTGATCCACGCCTACCGGGTGCGCGGGCACCTGATGGCCGACACCGACCCGCTGGAGTACCGCCAGCGCCGCCACCCCGACCTCGACGTCCGCAGCCACGGGCTGACCCTGTGGGACCTCGACCGCGAGTACCCCACCGGCGGCTTCGGGGGCCGGTCGCGGATGAAGCTGCGCGAGGTGCTGGGGGTGCTGCGCGACTCGTACTGCCGCACCACCGGCATCGAGTACATGCACATCCAGGACCCGGCGCAGCGCGCGTGGGTCCAGGAGCGGGTCGAGCGCCGCTACACCCCGCTCAGCCGCGAGGAGCACCTGCGGGTGCTGCGGCAGCTGAACGCCGCCGAGGCGTTCGAGACGTTCCTGCAGACCAAGTACGTCGGGCAGAAGCGCTTCTCCCTCGAGGGCGGCGAGTCGGTGATCCCGCTGCTCGACGCGCTGCTCTCGGACGCCGCGCACGCGGGCACCGAGGAGGTCGCCATCGGCATGGCGCACCGCGGGCGGCTCAACGTGCTGGCCAACATCGCCGGCAAGAGCTACGGGCAGATCTTCCGGGAGTTCGAGGGCTCCCAGGACCCGCGCAGCGTGCAGGGCTCCGGCGACGTGAAGTACCACCTGGGCACCGAGGGCACCTTCACCGCCGAGGACGGCGCGACGACCAAGGTGTACCTGGCCGCCAACCCCAGCCACCTCGAGGCCGTCGACCCGGTGCTCGAGGGCGTGGTGCGGGCCAAGCAGGACCGGATCAACCTCGGGGGCTCCTCGTTCCCGGTGCTGCCGGTGCTGGTGCACGGCGACGCCGCGTTCGCCGGGCAGGGCGTGGTCGCCGAGACCCTCAACCTCAGCCAGCTGCGCGGCTACCGCACCGGCGGCACGGTGCACGTGGTGATCAACAACCAGGTCGGCTTCACCACCGCCCCCGCCGCCTCGCGCAGCTCGTTCTACTCCACGGACGTCGCGCGGATGGTGCAGGCGCCGATCTTCCACGTCAACGGCGACGACCCCGAGGCGTGCGTGCGGGTGGCCCGGCTGGCCCTGGCCTACCGCGAGGAGTTCGCCAAGGACGTCGTCATCGACCTGGTCTGCTACCGGCGCCGCGGGCACAACGAGGGCGACGACCCGTCGATGACGCAGCCGCTGATGTACAACCTCATCGAGGCCAAGCGCAGCGTGCGCCGCCTCTACACCGAGGGGCTGATCGGCCGCGGCGACATCACCCCCGAGGAGGCCGAGCAGGCGCTGGAGGACTACCGCAACCAGCTCGAGCGGGTCTTCGCCGAGACCCGGGAGCCCTCCGACGGCGGGGTCGCCGGGGTGCAGGTCACCGACAGCACGCGCACCGCGGGGCTCGACCGCCCCGCGTCGCAGCAGGACGACTCCGTGGCCGAGGTGCTCGAGACCGGGGTGCCCGCCGAGGTGCTGGCCCGGATCGGCGAGGCGCAGCTCTCGCCCCCGCCCGGGTTCGCCGTGCACCCGAAGCTGCGGCCGCTGCTGGAGCGCCGGGCGCAGATGACCCGCGAGGGCGGCATCGACTGGGGCTGGGGCGAGCTGCTGGCCTTCGGCTCCCTGCTGGTGGAGAAGACCCCCGTGCGGCTGGCCGGCCAGGACAGCCGCCGCGGGACCTTCGTGCAGCGCCACGCCGTGCTCACCGACCGGGTGACCGGCGAGGAGTGGACGCCGCTGCTGTACCTGACGCCCGACCAGGCCCGGTTCTGGGTCTACGACTCGCTGCTCAGCGAGTTCGCGGCGATGGGCTTCGAGTACGGGTACTCCGTCGAGCGGCCCGACGCCCTGGTGCTGTGGGAGGCGCAGTTCGGCGACTTCGCCGGCGGCGCGCAGACGATCATCGACGAGTTCATCTCCTCGTCGCAGCAGAAGTGGAACCAGCGCAGCTCGCTGGTGCTGCTGCTCCCCCACGGCTACGAGGGCCAGGGCCCCGACCACTCCTCGGCGCGGATCGAGCGGTTCCTCCAGCTGTGCGCCGAGGACAACATGTTCGTGGCCGCGCCGTCGACCCCGGCCAGCTACTTCCACCTGCTGCGCCGCCAGGCCTACGCCCGGCCGCGGCGGCCGCTGGTCGTGGTCACCCCCAAGTCGATGCTGCGCGCGAAGGCCGCGACCTCCCCGGTCGAGGCGTTCACCTCCGGGCGGTTCGAGCCCGTGCTCGACGACCCCGCGTTCACCGGGGCCGGCGGCGAGGAGCGCGCGGCGAAGGTCGACCGGGTGCTGATGTGCTCGGGCAAGGTGGCGTGGGACCTCATCGCCGCGCGCGACGCCCGCGGCGAGAGCCGCACCGCGGTGGTGCGCCTGGAGCAGCTGTACCCCCTCGAGGGCGAGGCGCTGAGCGCGGTCACCGGCCGGTACGGCGCCGCCGTGGAGGGCGGCTCGGACGGCGTCGAGCTGGTCTGGGTGCAGGAGGAGCCGGCCAACCAGGGCGGGTGGCCCACCCTCGGCTACGCCTTCGCCGACCTGTTCCCGACCCGGCGGGTGCGCCGGGTCAGCCGTGCGGCGTCGGCGTCGCCGGCGGCCGGCTCGGCCAAGGCGCACCAGGCCGAGCAGGCTGCACTGGTCGACCAGGCCCTGGCACGCTGAGCCCCGTGAGCCCCTCCGACGAAGCACCGACGGCGCGCGTGCGCGCCGTGCCCCTCCCCCCGGTCGCCCCCTCCGGGCCGCGCGGGCCGCTCCCCCGCGCGGGAGCGTGACGCGCCGCCCGACGCGGGTGTGCGTCGTCGGCGACGAGCTCGTCGCCGGCGTGGGCGACCCGCGGGCCCTCGGCTGGGTCGGGCGCGTCGCCGTGCGCACCCGCGACGAGGACGGCGACCCCGCCGTCTCGGTGCTCTCCCTCGGCGTGCCCGGGGAGGACACCGCCGCCCTGCGCGAGCGGTGGCCGGTGGAGACCGGGCGCCGGTGGGACCGCACCGCCGGCCCCGGCGGCAACCGGCTCGTCGTGGGCCTCGGGCACGCCGACGCCGTGGCGGGGGTCTCCCTCGCGCGCAGCCGGCTCAACCTGGCCGACGTCGTCGACGCCGCCACCCAGTCGTCGGTGCCGTGCTTCGTCGTCGGCCCGCCGCCCCCGGCCGACTCGACCCTGCACTCCGCGGTCGCCGAGCTCTCGGCGGGCTGGCAGGACGTCGCGCAGCGCCGCGGGGTGCCGTACGTCGACTGCTTCAGCCCCCTGGTGGCGCACGAGCAGTGGTTCGCCGACCTGGCGCCGCCGGAGGTGACGGTGCCGCGGCCGGTGAGCGACGGCGCCGGGGTGCTGAGCCCGCCGACCGGCAGCACGTACGTCGGCACGGGCCACCACACCGGGTCCCTGCAGCTGACCACGGCCCCGGCGCGCGCCACGGTGCCGGGGCAGGTGGGCTACGGGCTGCTGGCGTGGCTGGTGCTGCACGGCGGCTGGCACCGGTGGATCGGGCTCACCCCGCCCGACTGACGCCCTCCTCGACCTCCCCATCCGGCCAGGCGCTGACGAGGATCGCCGCGGGCCCGGTCTCGTCCTCCGCGTCGAGGTCGGGGCGGCGCACGAGGCCCGCCGCGAGCGCCGTGCGGATCGACCCGGTGTTCGACGGCCTCGTCCGGGCCAGGACCGGGACGGCCGGCGCCACGTCCCGCGCCACGGCGACGGCGTGCCGCGCGAGGGCGGTGGCCCACCCGCGGCCCCACCACGCCGGCGACAGGCGGTAGTAGAGGTTCAGCACCGGCTGGTCGAGCCACCGCGCGTGCTGGACCCCGCTGACGCCGACCACCTCCTCGGCGTCGGCCCGCTGCACCGCCCAGTACCCGAAGCCGTGCTCGTCCCAGTGCTCGACCCACTCGCGCAGCCGTCGCGCGCTGGCGTCCCGGTCGACGTCGGGGGCCGCGGGCACGTGGAGGTAGGTGCGCGGGTCGCTGTGCAGCGCGAAGACGGCGTCGAGGTCGCCGTGGTCCGGACGCCGCACGCGCAGCGGCGCCCCGGGCACCGGCCCCTCGCCGGCGCTCACGGGGTGAGCACGACCTTGCCGAACACCTCGCCGGCGTGCAGGCGGCGCAGGCCCTCCCCCGCGTCGGCGAGCGGCAGCACGGCGTCGACCACCGGCCGCACCCCGGTGGCGGCCAGCAGGGCCAGCAGCCGCCGCAGCTCCGCGAGGCTGCCCATGGTGGAGCCGACCACGCGCAGCTCGGTGAAGAACACCCGGCGCAGCTGCGCCGGGGGCGCCTCGCCCGAGGTGGCCCCGCACACCACCACGGTGCCGCCCGGGCGCAGCGCGCGCACCGAGTGCTCCCAGGTGGCCTCGCCCACGCTCTCCATCACGGCGTCCACCCGCTCGGGCAGCCGGGCCCCCGGCTCGAACGCCGCGGCCGCGCCCAGCGCCAGCGCCCGCTCGCGCTTGGCGGGGCTGCGCGAGGTCACCCACACCCGGTAGCCCGCCGCCGCGCCGAGGGCGACCAGGGCGGTGGAGACCCCGCCGCCCGCGCCCTGCACCAGCACGGTGGAGCCGGGCGCGG
>CADCUY010000394.1 GCA_902806005.1 uncultured Quadrisphaera sp.
GCCGCGGCCGGCGCCCGGGTGCTGCCGGTGGGCCGCGACCCGCAGAAGACGGCGGCGGTGGCCCGGGAGGTCGGTGCGGAGCCGCTGGTCGCCGACTTCACGCGCCTGGACGACGTCCGCCGCCTCGCCGACCGGATCCTCGCCGGCACCGACCGGCTCGACGTGCTCGCCAACAACGCGGGCGGGGTCTTCACGGGCCGCCACGAGACCGTGGACGGCCACGAGACGACCTTCCAGGTGAACCACCTGGCCGGGTTCCTGCTGACCAACCTGCTGCGCGAGCTGCTGGTCGCCACCCCCGGCTCGCGGGTGGTCACCACCTCCAGCGCCGGCAACCTCGGCGGGCGCGTCGACCTCGACGACCTGGACCTGCGCCGCCGACGCCACACCAGCTTCGGCGCCTACAGCACCTCGAAGCTGCTCAACGTCCTGTTCACCCGCGAGCTCGCACGGCGCTGGGAGGGGGGCGTGCACGCCAGCGCGTTCCACCCCGGGGTCGTGGCCAGCGAGTTCGGTCGCGACTCGCTGGTCGCCGGGCTGTTCTACCGCAGCCCGCTGAAGCGGGTGCTCACGATCAGCCCGGAGGCCGGCGCGGCGCCGCTGGTGGCGCTGGCCACCCGGCCCGACCCGGAGGCCGTGGACGGGATGTACCTCGACCGCTTCTCCCCGGGCCGCACCGCGCGGCAGGCGGACGACGAGGAGCTGGCCCGGGGGCTGTGGGACCGCTCGGCGGCGATGGTGGGCCTGGCGGCCTGAGGGCTCACCGGCCCGCGTTCACCGGCCCCGGGCCCACCGCCGCAGGGCGGCGGCGAGCAGGGGCGCGGCCAGGACCATGACCACGAGCCGCACCACCTGCACGGTCAGCACCAGCGTGGTGTCACCGC
The DNA here is from genome assembly GCA_902806005.1 of uncultured Quadrisphaera sp. Taxonomy (GTDB): domain Bacteria; phylum Actinomycetota; class Actinomycetes; order Actinomycetales; family Quadrisphaeraceae; genus CADCUY01. Next base: position 885 of record CADCUY010000394.1, read on the forward strand.
CGGTGCCGGCCGAGACGGCGAGCACGGCGTACAGCCCGCCCGGCGTCGACGCCAGGTAGGCGTCGAGGGTCGAGGCGCCCGCCAGCCGCAGCAGCGGGACGCTCACCGCCGCCGTGGCCACGACCAGCCCGACGATGCACGCCGACGCCAGCGGCAGCACCCGCGCCACCTGGCGCAGGCTCGCGCGGGTGAAGCTCAGGCCCACCTCGAGCCCGACCACGACGAACGCCGCCACCAGCAGCACAGGAGGCACGCCGGCGCCGCCGGTCAGACCGGTCGCGGACGCCGCGCTGGCCAGCAGCAGCGGCCACAGCAGAGCGCCGGCGGGCAGGGCGACCCGCCGGGCCAGCACCAGGCCGAGGACCGCGCAGGCGGCGGTGAAGGCCCAGTCCGCCGGCCACGGCGCGCCGGCGGCGAGCGCGCCCGGGCCCGTCGCGGCGGGGCGGCCCGCGCC
>CADCUY010000395.1 GCA_902806005.1 uncultured Quadrisphaera sp.
CCTGGTGAGCCCCAGCCCCGCGCTCGGCCTGCGGGTCGAGCGCGAGCGCGCGCTGGTCGGCGCCTGGTACGAGTTCTTCCCCCGCTCCGAGGGCGCCCGCTACGACGAGGAGGCCGGGCGGTGGACGTCGGGCACCCTCGCCACCGCGGCCGAGCGGCTGCCCGCGATCGCGGCGATGGGCTTCGACGTGGCGTACCTGACGCCGATCCACCCCATCGGCACCACGTTCCGCAAGGGCCCGAACAACACCCTGCACGCGGGCCCGGGCGACCCGGGCTCGCCGTACGCGATCGGCTCGGCCGACGGCGGGCACGACGCGATCCACCCGGAGCTGGGCACCTTCGAGGACTTCGACGCCTTCGTCGCCCGGGCCCGCGAGCTCGGGCTCGAGGTGGCGATGGACCTGGCGCTGCAGTGCTCCCCCGACCACCCCTGGGTCACCGAGCACCCGGAGTGGTTCGTCACCCGCGTGGACGGCTCGATCGCCTACGCGGAGAACCCGCCGAAGAAGTACCAGGACATCTACCCCGTCGACTTCGACACCGACCCGCAGGGGATCTACGCCGAGGTCCTGCGCGTGGTGCTGCTCTGGGTGAGCCACGGCGTGACGCTGTTCCGGGTCGACAACCCGCACACCAAGCCCGTGGAGTTCTGGGAGTGGCTGATCGCGCGGGTGCGCGAGGTCGACCCCGACGTGCTGTTCCTCTCGGAGGCCTTCACCCGGCCCGCGATGATGCGCGGCCTGGCGCAGGTGGGCTTCGCCCAGAGCTACACGTACTTCACCTGGCGCAACGGGCCCGCGGAGCTGCGCGAGTACCTGACCGAGCTCACCCGCGGCGCGCCCGACGCGGTCAGCGTCGCCGACGGCGTGGCCGGGACCGCCGACTTCCTGCGGCCGAGCTTCTGGCCCACGACCCACGACATCCTCACCCCGTACATGCAGTACGGCGGGCCCAGCGCCTTCGCCCTGCGGGCGATCATCGCCGCCACCGCGGTGCCCACCTACGGCATCTACAGCGGCTACGAGCTGGTCGAGAACGTGGCCCGGCCCGGTGCGGAGGAGCAGGTCGACAACGAGAAGTACCAGTTCAAGCCCCGCGACTGGGCGGCCGCCGAGGCCGCCGGCACCTCGCTGGCGCCGCTGCTGACGGCGCTGAACACCGCCCGCCGCGAGCACCCGGCCCTGCAGCGGCTGCGCGGGCTGGCCTTCCACGCCAGCGACGACGAGCAGGTGCTGGCGTACTCGCGGCGGGTGCCGGCCGAGCACTCGCCGACGGGCGTGGAGGACGTGGTGCTGGTGGCCGTCAACCTCGACCCGCACAGCACCCGCGAGACGGTGCTGCACCTGGACATGGCGGCGCTGGGGCTCGACCCGTCCCAGCCGTTCTCGGCGCGCGACCTGCTCGACGGGCAGGAGCACACCTGGTGGGAGCACACCTACGTCAGGCTGGGCCCCGGCCGCTCCGCGCACGTGGTGCACGTGACCCCGACCGGGCCCGGCGGCGCGCCCGACCACGGCGGCGCCTGACCGGCGTCCAGCACCACCGACCGGCGCCGTCCCGCGGCGCGGCGCCCGCACGACCCAGCCCTGACCCGCCCAGCCACGCCCAGCCCGAGAGGCCCGCTCCCGTGTCGGTCTTCCCCCAGTCCAACGCCTCCCCCGGCATGGCCGCGCTCGGCCTCACCGTCGGCCCGGGCCTGCGCCACGACCCCACCTGGTACAAGCGCGCCGTCTTCTACGAGGTGCTGGTGCGGGCGTTCGCCGACTCCAACGGCTCGGGGGCCGGCGACTTCACGGGGCTGATCGGCCGGCTCGACTACCTGCAGTGGCTCGGCATCGACTGCCTGTGGCTGCCGCCGTTCTACGCCTCACCGCTGCGCGACGGCGGCTACGACATCTCCGACTACAACCAGGTGCTGCCCGAGTTCGGCACGCTGCCCGACTTCACCGACCTCGTCAGCCAGGCGCACGCGCGCGGCCTGCGGGTGATCACCGACCTGGTGCTGAACCACACCTCCGACCAGCACCCGTGGTTCCAGGCCTCGCGCTCGGACCCCGAGGGCCCGTACGGCGACTTCTACGTGTGGTCCGACACCGACGACAAGTACGCCGACGCGCGGATCATCTTCGTCGACACCGAGACCTCGAACTGGACCTTCGACCCCGTGCGCCGCCAGTACTACTGGCACCGGTTCTTCAGCCACCAGCCCGACCTGAACTACGAGAACCCCGACGTCGTCGCCGCGATGCTCGACGTGATGCGGTTCTGGCTCGACCTCGGCATCGACGGGTTCCGCCTGGACGCCGTGCCCTACCTGTACGAGGAGGAGGGCACCAACTGCGAGAACCTGCCGAAGACGCACCAGTTCCTGCGCACCGTGCGCTCCGTCGTCGACTACGAGTACCCGGGCCGGGTGCTGCTGGCCGAGGCCAACCAGTGGCCGCAGGAGGTCGTGGACTACTACGGCACCGAGGAGGAGCCGGAGTGCCACATGTGCTTCCACTTCCCGGTGATGCCCCGGCTGTACTACGCGCTGCGCGAGGGCCGGGCCACGCCGATCCTCGACATCCTGGCCGACACCCCCGACATCCCGGCGGGCGGGCAGTGGGGCACGTTCCTGCGCAACCACGACGAGCTGACCCTCGAGATGGTGACCACCGAGGAGCGCGCCGCCATGTACGGCTGGTACGCCCCCGACCCGAGGATGCGCGCGAACATCGGCATCCGCCGCCGGCTGGCGCCGCTGCTCGACGGCTCCCGCGAGGAGATCGAGCTGATCCACGCGCTGCTGCTGAGCATGCCCGGCAGCCCGTGCCTGTACTACGGCGACGAGATCGGCATGGGCGACAACATCTGGCTGCCCGACCGCGACGCGGTGCGCACGCCGATGCAGTGGACGCCGGACCGCAACGCCGGGTTCTCCAGCGCCGACCCGGGCAAGCTGTTCCTGCCCGCGGTGCAGAGCCTCGCCCACCACTACTCGGCGGTGAACGTCGAGGCCCAGCTCGCGCAGGGCTCCTCCCTGCTGCACTGGCTGCGCTCGATGCTCGCCGTGCGCAAGGCCCACCCGGTCTTCGGCCTCGGGTCGTACTCGCCGGTGAGCACCGACAACGAGGCGGTGCTGGCCTTCCTGCGGGTGCTGGACGCCACCACCCCGGGCGGCGCGGGCGAGCGCCCCGAGACCGTGCTGTCGGTCAGCAACCTCTCCCCCACGCCGCAGTCGGTGACCCTCGCGCTGCCCGACCACGTGGGCGCCAGGACCGAGGACGTCTTCGGCGGCGGGCGCTTCCCGACCGTCCGCGAGGACGGCACGATCACCCTGACGCTGGGCTCGCGCACCTTCTTCTGGCTGAGCGTCACCGCCGCCGGCCCGAGCGCCGCGTGAGCCGGTGGTGAGCCACCCGGTCGACGCGGCGGCCCTGGTGGCCCTGCTCGAGGCCTGGGCCCCCCAGCAGCGCTGGTTCCCCGCCAAGGGCACGGCGACCCGCCTGGTGCACCGCGGGTCCGCGGAGCTGGCCGCCGGGCCGGACGAGGCGGTGCTCGTGCACGTGCTGGCGCTGGTCGACGCCGCCGCGCCGACGGTGGCCGGCACGCCCGGCGCGGCGAGCTCCGGCGGGTCGCTCGAGCAGCTGGTGCAGGTGCCCCTGGTGCACCGGCGCACCCTGCCGGCGGGCGCCGGGGCGGGGCTGGTCGGGGAGCTGCCCGGGCCGGACGGGACGCCGTGGCTGGTCGTCGACGGGCCGCACGACCCCGCCTTCGTCCGCGCGCTGCTGGAGCTGCTGGCCGGGGGCGCCTCGCCCGAGGGGCCCGTGGCGGTCACCGGCCACCTGGCCGCCGGCGCCGCCGCGCCCGACCCGGGCTCGCCGTCCCGGGTGCTCAGCGGCGAGCAGTCGAACACCTCGGTGATCGTGACCCCGGCGCAGGGCCCCGGCGTGATCGTCAAGGTCTTCCGCACCCTCGCCGCGGGCGACAACCCGGACGTCGTGGTGCAGGCCGCGCTGGCGGAGGTCGGCGGCGCGCGGGTGCCCGCGCCCGTGGGGTGGCTGTCGGGCACCTGGCCGTCGGCGCCGGGCCCCGCCGGCGAGCCCGTGCACGGGCACCTCGCCGTGGCGGCGGAGTTCCTCACCGGCGCCCAGGACGCGTGGCGGGAGGCGCTGGCCGCCGTCACCGCCGGCCGCGGGTTCGGCGAGGAGGCCCGCGCGCTGGGTGCGGCGACCGGGGAGGTGCACCTGGCGCTGGCCCGGGCGCTGCCCACCCGGGCCAGCGGGCCGCAGGACCGCGAGGACCTGACGACCGCGCTGCGCGACCGCGCTGCGTGGGCCCTGCTCGCCGCCCCGGCGCTGACCGAGTTCGAGCCCGCGCTGCAGGCCCGGCTCGACGCCGCGGGCTCGCTGCTGCCCGACGGGGAGGACGGCGGGGCGCCCGTGCTGCAGCAGGTGCACGGCGACCTGCACCTGGGCCAGGTGCTGCACGCCCCCGGCCGCGGCTGGGTGCTGCTGGACTTCGAGGGCGAGCCCCTGCGCCCCCTGGCCGAGCGCACCCGTCCCGACCTGGCGCTGCGCGACGTCGCGGGGATGCTGCGCTCGTTCGACTACGCCGCGGCCACCGCGGAGCGCCAGGGCGCCGACCCCGCCGCGACCCGGCGCTGGGACGAGGAGGCCCGGGCGGCGTTCTGCGAGGGCTACGCCGTCGCCACCGGGCACGACCCGCGGGCGCAGCGGCGGCTGCTCGACGCGCTCGAGCTCGACAAGGCGCTCTACGAGGTGGTCTACGAGACGCGCAACCGGCCCTCGTGGGTGCCGGTGCCGCTCTCCGCGGTGCGGCGGCTGCTGCCGGACGGGTGACGTTCGAACGGGCGCTCGGGCGCCTGTTCTGGCAGCGTGGCTGCGGCGTCCGGCAGTGGGCGCCGCTCGACCACCGCCTCAAGGAGCCACCGTGTCCTCCACCTCATCGTCCTCCGCTGCTCGCGACGGCCTCGGCGACCGCGGGATCAACCGCCGGGTCGCCCTCGTCTTCGGCGTGGTCTACCTGCTCGTCGGTCTCGCCGGCTTCCTCGTGACCGGCGACGTCGGGTTCGCGAACCCGGACGGCAACCCGCTGATCATCTTCGGCGTGAACCCGCTGCACAACATCGTCCACATCCTCGTCGGCGTCGTGCTGCTGGCCGCCTCGCGCCGCACCGCCTCGGCGCGCGCCGCGAACCTCGCGATCGGCGCGACCTACCTGCTGCTGGGCATCATCGGCCTGTTCATCGCCGACGCCACCAACGCCCTGAACATCATCGCCCTGAACGGCGCCGACAACGTCCTGCACCTGTTCACGGCGCTGGCGCTGCTCGCGGTGGCCCTGGGCACCGACAAGCCCGCCCGTCGCGCCACCACGGCCCGGGCCTGACCGGAGCCGACCTCGCCCGGTGCTGCGCCGCCCTCGCGGCGCTGGGCGGGGCGTTCGTCGCGCTGGC
>CADCUY010000396.1 GCA_902806005.1 uncultured Quadrisphaera sp.
AGCCCGCGAGGTCGAGCTCGAGCACGCGCCCGGGCGGCAGCGCGGCGCGGTAGGCGGCGGCCGGGTCGTCCACGGGGCCACTCTGCCGTCGGGGGCGCGCGGCGGGCGAGCGGCCCAGCGCGCCGTCGGGCCGCACCGGTGCCAGCATCGCGCCGTGACCTCCCCCGACCGCCGGCGCGCCGGCGTGCTGTTCGACGTCGACGGCACCCTGCTCGACACCAACTACCTGCACGCCGTGGCCTGGTGGCAGGGCTTCCGCGACGCCGGGCACGACCAGGTGACGATGGCGCAGATCCACCGGGCCATCGGCATCGCGAGCGCGGAGCTGGTGCGGCACGTGCTCGGCCGCGACGACGAGGCCGCCGTCGACGGGCACTCCGCGCGCTACGAGCCGCTGCGCGAGCTCGCCGGCGCCTTCCCGCGCGTGCCCGAGCTGCTCGGCGCCTGCGACGAGCGCGGGCTCGCGGTGGTGCTCGCCACCAGCGGCACCGCCGCCGACCTGGAGTGGATGGTGCCCGCCCTCGGCGGCGACGAGGCGATCACCGGTGCGACGACGTCCGGGGACGTGGAGGCGGCCAAGCCCGCGCCGGACCTGCTGACCACCGCGATGGAGCAGCACGGGCTCGACCCGGCGCGCACCGTCGTCGTCGGCGACACGGTGTGGGACGTGCAGGCCGCCGACCGGGCCGGGCTGCCGTGCGTGGCGCTGACCTGCGGGGGCATCTCCGCGGCCGAGCTGCGCGAGGCGGGCGCGGTGGCCGTGCACGCCGACCCCGCGGCCCTGCTGGAGCACCTGGACGACCTGCAGCGCTGAGCCCGGCCGCCCGCGCCGCTCAGGCGGCGTCGTCCACCGCGCCCTCGACGGGCGGCGGGGACGCCACGCCGGGCAGCTCGCGCAGCCGCACCTGCACCCCGCCGTCGACGACGCGGACGTCGAAGACCGGCTGCGGCGACAGGGCGGGGCCGTGCACCACGCTGCCCGTCTCCAGGGCGAAGGTGCTCTGGTGCCACGGGCACACGATGCAGTCGCGGCCCTTCTCGACCACGACCTCCCCGCCGCTGAGCGGGCCCGAGAGGTGGCTGCACACGTCGGCGAGGGCGAAGACCCGCTCGCCGCGGCGCACCAGGACGACGCCGGTCTCGCCGACGCGCACCTGCACCGGGGAGCCCTCGGCCAGGTCGTCGTGCCGGGCGACGGGGTACCAGCCCGACGGGGTGACGTGCGGGACGTGCTGGGTGTGGTTGGCCTGCGAGGCCCAGCGGTAGGTCAGGTGGCTGCCGAGCGCGGCGCCGGCGCTGTTGGCCGCCATCGCCACCAGCGCCAGGGCCCGGGCGCTGCCCACCCGGCCGCGGCCGCGCTGCACCAGCGACGCGGCGAACAGGGCGATGCCGGCCAGGTTGGCCGACGCGTGCACCAGCGTGACCCGCTTCTGCTCGGGGTGCTGGTCGGCGTAGTCGGTCAGGCCGGCCATCGCCGCGGGCACCGCCCCGACCAGGCCGGTGGCCACCAGGGCGCCCGAGGCGTCGTCGACGCCGCGGCGCACGTCCTCGTCGCCGCCCGCGAGCTGGTGGGCGGTCGCGATGCCGTCGAGGACGACCGCGGAGGCCCAGGTGCCCACGGGCACGAGCACGAGCACCGCGTGCAGGGAGTGGCCCAGCCAGACCCCGTGCAGGGCGTCCTTGACGGAGCGGGGCAGCGCGGCCCGCCAGGCGTCCGCGATCTTCGCGGCGACCGGGTCGAGCCACGTCAGGGCGACCGGCGCGTCCAGCAGCTTGACCAGGGGGGTGCTCATCGGTGCCTCGCGCTCCAGTCGGCGGGGGAGGGGGTGGGGCGGACGCCGACGGGCGCACCGGGAGGACCCGACGCGCCCGTCCAGCGGTGGGGCCTCAGGCGCGCGAGAAGCGGCCGAGCACCCCGGAGCTGACCTCGCTGGGGCGCTGCTGCTCGCCGGCGTAGGAGGTGATGCCGACGAGCACGCCGGTCAGGGCCGGGATGATCCACTGCAGGGTGTGCAGCTTGCTCGAGGCGTCGACGACCTCCGGCGGGGTGCCCTTGGTCGGCTCGGTGCCCGAGGCCAGCGGCACGGCGCCGGCGTCGGCGATCCGGCGGCCGAGCACGCGGCTGTAGTAGGTGACGCCGAGCGCCGAGACCGTGACGAAGGTCTTCGCGACGCTCATCCGCGCCACGCCCTCCTGGCCCGAGAGGCGGCCCTTGTTGGCGTTCAGCTGCAGGACGCTGCCCAGCAGGTGCGAACCGATGGCGGCGGCGTTCACCGGGGTCCAGCGGTTCCAGCCCACGTTCGCGACGCGTCCGGCGTCCTTCGCGTCGCTGACGGCGCCCGCGGCGGCGTTCAGGGCGACGGCGTTCGCCAGCGTGCCGCCGAACCAGGCGGCGAGGCCGACGTCGTGGAGGGTGCGGGAGAAGGTGGCTCGAGCCATGGGGTTGCTCCTGGTCGTCGGGGTGGCCGCCGAGCGGCCGGGATGGTGCTCGTCGTCCTACCCCACCCCGATCACCGCATGCGCGCACCCCGGGGCACCCGGGGCACCCCGGCTTGCGCCGTAAGCCAGCCCTGACACGATCAACGCGGCAGTGACGTGACAGCAGGTGGGGGCATCCGGATGGCCGAGCAGCGCAGCACGAGCAGGGCGGCCACCGCGCCGCACCCGGACGACCCCTCCAAGCCCGACAGCCCCGACGAGCTGACGAAGCCGTCGTGGAAGTACATCGCGAAGAAGGCGCTCGGGGAGTTCCTCGACGACCAGTGCACCGACCTGGCCGCGGCGCTGACCTACTTCGCGGTGCTGGCGCTGCCGCCCGCGCTGATCGCGCTCGTCTCGCTGGTCGGCGTCTTCGGCCAGGGCCAGGCGTCCGTCGACGCGATCACGCAGATCATCACCAACCTCGGCCAGGCCGAGGTCGCCGACTTCCTCGAGCCCGTGCTGGTCAACCTCGTGGACAGCCAGGCCGCGGGCTTCGGGCTCGTCGTCGGTCTGGCGCTGGCCCTCTTCTCGGCCTCCGGCTACGTCAACGCCTTCTCCCGGGCGATGAACCGGGTGTACGAGATCGACGAGGGCCGGCCCATCTGGAAGCTGCGCCCGCAGATGATCCTCATCACCCTGGTCGCGCTGCTGATGGTGACGGCGGCCCTGCTGATCCTGGTCCTGAGCGGAGGGGTGGCTCGCGAGATCGGCAACGTCATCGGCCTGGGCAGCACCGCGGTGACGGTGTGGAACATCGTCAAGTGGCCGGTGCTCGCCGGGATCATCGTGCTCGTCGTCGCGATCCTCTACTACGCCACCCCGAACGTGAAGCAGCCGAAGTTCCGCTGGATGAGCATGGGCTCGTTCATCGCGATCATCGTCTGGCTGGTGGCCTCGGTCGCGTTCGGCTTCTACGTCGCGAACTTCGGCAACTACGGCACGTACGGCACGCTCGGCAGCGTCCTCGTCTTCCTGCTCTGGCTGTGGATCACCAACAACGCCCTGCTCTTCGGCGCCGAGGTCGACGCCGAGGTCGAGCGCGGGCGCGAGCTGCAGGCCGGCCTGCCCGCGGAGGAGGCCATCCAGCTTCCGCCCCGCGACACCCGGGCCTCGGAGAAGAAGCAGAAGAAGGAGAAGGAGGACGTCGAGTCGGCCCGCGCGCTGCGCCTCTCGCGCGGCAAGGAGGACGACCCGGACGACGTGCGCGGCGCGAAGACCGAGGACTCCAGCGACGACCACCCGCAGCCCACGGGCGCGGGCGACCGCGCCCCGGGCGGCAGCACGCGGAGCACCGAGCGCCGCTGACCCGCCCCCACGGGGGCAGCGTCGCCCCCTCGACCGGACCGGCCGGCCCCACCGGCCGGTCCGGTCAGAACGTCCTCGACCCGGTCCGCGCGCGGATCGCCATCGCCTCGGTGGCCTCCGCGGCCAGCGCCCGCTGGCGCTCGGCCTCCTCGGGGCCGACCACCGCCTCGTCGTGTGTGAGGTCGATCTCCGCCGTCGCCGCCAGGGCGCCGGATCCCTCGTCGGGAGCCGCGCCGCCGTCGGCCACGGGCTCCCCGGCGCCTGCTGCGACGTCGTCCTCGGCGACGCCCTCGGTCCCCGCCTCGACGGCCGCGGGCTGCTCCACGGCCTCCTCCACCACCTCGGGCTCGCCCGCCTCCCGCAGGGCCGCCTGCTGCGCCTCCACCTGCTGCACCTCGAAGCCGATCACCGGCACGGAGCCCGACAGGGTGGCCAGCATCTGGCGCACGTTCGTCAGCTGGGCGTTGATGCTGTCGCGCCGGTTGCTCGCCGCGGCCAGCTCGCGGTCGGAGTCGGCGCGCATCCGCTGCGCGCGCTCGCGCGCCTCCCCGACGAGGCGCTGCGCCTGAGTGGAGGCGTCGGCGAGCATCGCCCGCACCCGGCTCGCGGCCTCGGCGACCTGCCGCTCGGACTGCTGGTGCGCGTGCGCCGCCGCGCGCTCGACGCTGGCCAGCTGGTGCTGGGCGGCTGCGCTGCGCGCCCGGAAGTCCTCCTCGGCGCGGTCGCGCCGCCCGGCGAGGGTGATCTCGAAGTCGCGGGCGGCCTGGGCGGCCTTGGCCCGGTGGCTCTCCCACAGCGCCTCGGCCTCCTGGCGGCGGGCGGCGGCGTCGCGGTGCGCGGCATCGACCAGCTCCTCGGCCCGGCGCTCGGCCTCGGCCGTGATCCGCTGGGCCTCGACCTCGGCGTCGGAGCGCACCGTGGCGTCGTAGCGCTCCGCCTCCAGCTGCCGGGCCCGGGCCGCCGTGTGGGCCTCCGACCGCACCGCGCGCGCCTCCTCCTGCGCCCGCCCGAGCAGGTCGTCGGCCTCCTCCTCGGCGAGGGTGAGGATCTGCTGGATCCGCCCGCCGAGCTGGGCGAAGACCGAGGCGCTGGTGATCGCGCCGCCGGGCTGCTCGGCGACGGTGACGGGCTCGCCGGTGAGACCCGGACCGCGCTCCTGCACCTGGTGCAGCGCCCGCCGCAGCTCGTCGGCCTCCTGGGCGAGTCGAGCCACCTCCTCCCGCCGCGCGCGCAGCTCGGCGACGAGCTCGGCGGTGCGCTGGTCGACCTGGGAGGGCTCGTACCCGCGGAGCACGGTGCGGAACGCCGGCTGGCTCATCCGGGGATCCTCGTGGACCACCCGGTGGTCGCGCCAACCGGGGTGGTGAGCGGCGCCTCCCGCGCGGGAGGCCCTACCGCAGGGGCGCGGTGACGACGCGCAGCCCGGCGGGGCGGTGCCCGCCCGGCGCCGCGAGGTCCTCGAGACCGCCGGCGAGCTCCCCGGTCAGCGGGTCGCGGCGGCGGGCCACGGCGTCGGCCTCGGCCCGGGCCTCGGCCAGGACGGCCTTGGCCTGCTCGCGCACCCGGTTGGCCTCGGCCCGGGCGTCGACCACCAGCTGCACGGCCTCGCTGCGCGCCGCCCGGCGCACGTCCTGGGCCTCCAGCTGCGCCGCGCCCACCTCCTGGGCCAC
>CADCUY010000397.1 GCA_902806005.1 uncultured Quadrisphaera sp.
TTCAGACGTGTGCTCTTCCGATCTCCCGGCCCCGCTGCGGCGGCCCCCGCCACCGCGGGCGCCGCGCCCGCCGCGGAGGCGGCCACCTTCGCCGAGCTCGGCGTCCCGGCCCGCCTCGTCGAGGCGCTGACCCGCCACGGGCTGACCAGCCCGTTCCCGATCCAGACGGCGACCCTGCCCGACACCCTCGCCGGCCGCGACGTCCTCGGCCGCGGCAAGACCGGCTCCGGCAAGACGCTCGCCTTCGCGATCCCCCTGGTCGCCCGCCTCGCGGCGTCCACCTCCCGCCGGGCGCCCAAGCGCCCCCGCGGCCTGGTGCTGGCGCCCACCCGCGAGCTCGCCACGCAGATCGCGGCGACCGTCGAGCCGCTGGCCCAGGCCGCCGGCCTGAAGCTCACCGTCATCTTCGGCGGGGTGCCCCAGGGCCGTCAGGTCACCGCGCTCACCGGCGGCGTCGACATCGTCATCGCCTGCCCCGGCCGCCTCGAGGACCTCATGCGCCAGCGCGAGGTCTTCCTCGACGCCGTCGAGGTCACCGTGCTCGACGAGGCCGACCACATGGCCGACCTCGGCTTCCTGCCGGTGGTCCGCCGCCTGCTCGACACCACCCCGAAGGTCGGCCAGCGGCTGCTGTTCTCCGCCACCCTCGACAACGGCGTGGACGTGCTGGTCAAGCGCTTCCTCAGCAACCCCCTGACCCACTCGGTCGACTCCGCCGAGTCTCCCGTCGCGGCGATGACCCACCACGTGCTCGCCGTGGCCAGCGCCGACGCCAAGACCGACGTCGTGCGCCACCTGGCCTCCGGCACCGGGCGCCGCCTGCTGTTCATGCGCACCAAGCACCAGGCCAAGCGGCTCGCGCGCCAGCTGACCGCCGGCGGGATCCCCGCGGTCGACCTGCACGGCAACCTCTCCCAGAACGCCCGGCAGCGGAACCTCGAGGCCTTCTCCTCGGGCTCGGCGCGGGTGCTGGTGGCCACCGACATCGCGGCCCGCGGCATCCACGTCGACGACGTCGAGCTCGTCGTCCACGTCGACCCGCCGACCGAGCACAAGGCGTACCTGCACCGCTCCGGGCGGACGGCGCGCGCCGGCTCCGGCGGCGACGTCGTGACGGTGATGCTGCCGGCCGAGGCCGGCGACGTGCGCACCCTGATGCGCCAGGCGCGGATCACCGCCCAGCAGCACCAGGTGACCGCCGACTCCCCGGTCGTCGCCCGGCTGACCGGCGAGGTGGCCCCCCACGTGGAGCCGCAGCCCGAGGTCGCCCCGGTGCAGGCCCCGGCCCGCAGCCAGGGCGCTCGCGGCCAGGGCGCCCGCGGTGCCGGCG
>CADCUY010000398.1 GCA_902806005.1 uncultured Quadrisphaera sp.
CGCTCGCGCGCCGCGGGGGCCCCGCTCTCGAGCTCGGGGACCGAGGGGGTGGGGGTGCTCTCGTAGTCCGGCACGGGACTCCTCGCCCGGCGGGAGCGCCACACCGCTGCTCCGTACCGGGAGTCACCCGCCGCCCGGGGGCGGCGGAAGTCTGTGGGGCGCCGGGGCGCGGCGGCGGCGGTGGCGCCTGCCGACGTCGCTCCGGCTCGACACCGCGCCTGGGGCACCCCGGTGGTCCCGGGAGGGCTCCGACCGAGGCCCGGGCACCTCCTGCGCCTGCCGTGCCACCCGCGAGGGGGGCGGCGGCGCGAGGCCAGGTGCCGTGGCGACCGCGGTGCGCGACGTCGGGGCGCTCGACAGGTGTGGCGTGCCGGGCGTCCGTGGGCAGTCTCTCACAGGGCGCGGGTGCGCCGCCGCCGCGGCGGGCCGCGACCGCCCGGCCGGGGCCTCAGAGGTAGCGCGCGGGGTCGAAGCTCTCCAGCGGGATCACCCGCACCCGCGGCAGCACCGCGGTGAACGCGCCCACGTCGTCCTCGAGGTCGTACAGCTTCAGGCCGGTGGTCGCGCTGGAGGGGCCGCCGGCGCCCTGGGTCGACAGCGCGGCGAAGCGGCTGTTGACGAACTCCCGGAAGCCCACCAGCCCGACCCGCCGGGCCACGCCGCCGGGACCGGGCTCGGCGAGCAGCCGCCCGACGTCGTCGAGGAAGTCGCCGTCGTGGCTGGCCAGCAGGATGTCGCCGTCGCGCCCCGCGATCGCCTCCAGCGTGCGCTGGATGCCGATGTCGACGACCTTCTCCCCCGAGCCGCCGGCCAGCGGGATCGGGCGGAACCCGATCGCCAGCAGGGCCTGCACGAAGCCCATGGGCATCGACCCGGAGGTGGCGTTGAGGAAGAACAGCCCCTTGACCGGCTGGTCGAACACGGTGCGGGCGAAGGTGAGCACCCTGTCCCAGCGGGGGCGCTCCTCCGGCGCGGGCCGGTGGCCGAGCACGCTGAGCCCGAGGGTGGCGTCGATGTTCTCGCCGTCGACCAGCAGGTAGGTGGTGCGCTCCGCGGGCGGGTCCGCGGGGTGCGGCCCCGGGGTCGCGGTGACCGGGGCGCTGGGCGCGGCGTCGCTCACGCTCGCACACTAGGGGGTGGCACCCGCCACGGGCAGCGACGGCGCTGCTCCGCGTGTGGGAGCCTGCCAGCCCGGTCAGCCCGGACCGGCGCCGCACGCCGTCCGCTCGCCCGCCGCAGGAGGCCCTCGATGAGCCGCGCCACCGCCCTGCCGCGGTCGGCTGACGGGACCGGCGCCGACGAGCCGGGCCCGTCGGCCGCGGCGTCCGGT